>CAJAXK010000353.1 GCA_903946925.1 uncultured Bacteroidales bacterium
CGCGATTGATAAAGGTTAAGTGGATGCTCGTTGTTGCTTGCATAAACAGTACCCAATAATGTGAGCCATGCTTCGTTTATTTTTTCGTCGGTACTGCCATAACGCTGCTGGGTGAATTCAGTAAAATAATTTTTAATGTTGATTTCCTTATTCCTCCAGGCCATTTGTGAGAGCAATTCGTAAACCACTTCGTTATTCTCAATGCCTTCGGGCGAAATACCAAAACCAACCATATTCCCTTTTTTAGGGTTGGCAAGCATTTTAGGCGCATCGCTAGCAAAAAATGGCAGGTTGCCACCTAATTGCGAATTGCCGCCATAGTTATGTATTGTGCTGTATATCCATGGTTTGCCATAAAAACCGTCGTGTTTTTTCCAACCTGAAAAACTCTCGTTAGCCAAGTCGATAATCAACATTTTATCGTTCGGAACCCTGCTTAAAAGGGATTCGACTGCGGTTTTATCCCAGAATTTCTCGTTATTATAAAAAAGCCAACCCTGCATCACCCACACGCCATTAGGGTCTGCTTCGGTAATAGCATCCAAAACCGAACGGCCATAAATTGCAAGTTCTTCGTTGCGGTTTGCAGCCGAAACAGGGACTTCGTTTTCGTTGAAAAGGTCGGCCATATAATAATGTACATCGCCAAAAGTTTGCCTGTACGCGGTAACATAATTTTTACCGACCTTGGTAAAATCGGGCGTTCCGGGAGGAAGTATGTACGATTTGTAATCGGCGGGGAAATTGCACCAGCCTTTCATCTCGCGGAGTGGGGTTGCGGGGTTTACCCTGGAATAGGCAGCAGGCACAATTCCTGCAAACCCAGGTACAATTGGGGTCATGCCAAGTTGTGTCATACGGGTAAGGATCTGTTTCTGCAATTCCATTGATTGGTCAATGTAGGATTGAGGTAGCGGCCCATCGTGCTTATATACATTGCCCATCCGCTGCCAGGGCAAAAAAGCTGGCCCGGTAAAAAAATCGGATAACTCCTGATTTGTTATCCCCATATCGTTATACACTTTTTGCCATATTGCCTCTTGCCCCATCATGGCCAAAGGCATATTTATACCATGCATGGCCATCCAGTCAATTTCTTTTTCCCAGTCGGAAAAATGCCAGAATGCAGTACTATATCCAAAAGTACATACATTATAATACTGCCTGAATTTATAGGGCGATACCGTTCGTGGTATTGAAAAATCGGGCAAATCGCGGGGCAATACCAATGGTTGGCTGCTCCACGTATATTGCATGTTACAAGCTTTGTTGATATATTCGTAAGCACCGCGTGTCATGGCAATTGTACTTGATCCTTTAACCTGCACTTTGCCGCCAACGGCAATAACTTCATAAACATCGAGGCCGTTTTCGGCTGGAATAATTTCAAATTGAAAAGAAGTGGATTTCATCCCAACCACGCGCATCATAACTTGTTTAGCTGCCATAATTTCCTTATCGGCATTGCTTTGAACTTTTGCTTGAGCATTTGTTTTAATCGAAAATGAAACCAATAATATGATTATCAGCAAGAAGGTGTTTTTCATTTGTTGCTATTTGTTTTTTAGGGACATAAAAAAGCCAAGGTAACTGTACCACCGTCATTGCTTGATGGTTTAATCAGATTAAGGCTATTTAACTTTTTATTGATTTTTAATCGGCAAAGATAGTATATTGCCTTTTAAAACGGCAATACAACAGCCACGGTATTGGTTTAATGTTTTTTAACAAGTAGAAAAGGTAGTTGTAAAAAAGGAAAATTGAATTTATGAAGAGGCTTTTCAAAATGTGTGGTTGCCTCAAATCAGGATTGAAAATTTAAAATCCTATAAACCAAAACTTTACTTCTGGTTCCGCCTCTTCCTTTCTTGTTCCAGAAGGCTTAATTCGCGACCGGTTTGCCCGGCAATAGAGGTGTTTTCTTCTGCTCTTCGGATAAGGTAGGGCAATATATTCCTCACTGGCCCATACGGGATGTATTTGGTAACGTTGTATCCTTCATTGGCCATATTGAAACTTATATGGTCGCTCATGCCATAAAGCTGCGAAATCCAAATGCGGCTGTCGTTGCGTGCAAGCCCAAGTTTTTCCATCAATTCTGCCAACAGGATATTGCTTTTTTCGTTGTGCGAACCGCTAAAAACAGAAATCCGATCGAGGTGTTCCAAAGTAAAAGCTACGCCGGCATCATAATTATCGTCAGTTGCTTGTTTATCGGGCTGGATTGGCGAAGGGTAGCCTTTTTCGGAAGCGCGGAAACGTTCCTTTTCCATGTATGCCCCACGAACAAATTTTATCCCAAGGAAATAATTCCCAGCTTCGGCTTTGCGCAATGCCTGTTTCAGGAAATCGAGCCTATCGGTACGGTACATTTGCAATGTGTTGTAAACTATGGCTTTGTTCTTGTTGTATTTTTCCATCATTTCGGTAACCACCTGATCAACAAATGGCTGATACCACGAATCCTCGGCATCTATCATGATGGGAATGTCGTTTTCGAACGCAGTTTCGCAAAGCTTTTCGACACTTTCTTTAAAAAATTGTATGGATTTTTTAGTTTCACTGTCAATTTTTCCATTTTCGGATGCCAAAGTCAGCACATCCTGCGAAGCAAAAGCAGTTGGTTTAAAAACCGAAAAAGGGATATCAGGATGTTTGGCGGCATGTATAACCGAGCGCAAGGTTTCGTCCAAGGTGCGCTGCATTGATTCTCGATCTTTGCCACCTTCAACAGAATAATCGAGGATTGATTTTACCTTGTACTTGCTTAACAATCGAACTGTTTTTTCACATTCATCAAGGGTTTCGCCACCAACAAAATGTTTGTAAAGAGTTGGTTTAATGGCCCATGCGACAGGAAGGTGCAAATTCAATGAAAAATAAGTGAGCGATTTTCCTATTTTGACCAAAGTTGGGCTTGCTATGGTGCCAAACAACATGCGGGCACGGGATAAATCGGAATTGCTTTTATAGCGAAATGCTATTTCAGTGTTTTCAAAAGAAAGCATAAGGTAAATTTTATGGGTGCAAATGTATAAAGAGTTTGATATGTATGGATAGTGGCTAAATATTATTTTGATGTGCTGGCTTATCACTTGACGAAAAATTGATTAGAATTTACTTCTTGATTGGTATTATTGCGTTGAATATATTCTCTTTCTCTTACTTTTTGCTTGATCAAAAAGTAACAAAAAATCAAGGCTCTATAAAAATACAATGTGTTTCTAATCCGAAGGTATCTTCCCGCAATACAAGGCATGGGAGATGGCACAATCCCATAC
>CAJAXK010000354.1 GCA_903946925.1 uncultured Bacteroidales bacterium
CAAGATATATTGCAGTTTTGGAACAGGTTACCGCCTAACAAATGACCCTAAGTACAAAGAGGTTATTATTGAATCAGCAAAAACGCTGTCAAAACGTTTCAATCCCAAAGTTGGTTGCATCCGCTCGTGGGATCACAATAAAGACAAGTGGGATTTCCCTGCAATTATTGACAACATGATGAACCTCGAATTGCTGTTTGCCGCCACCAAACTAACCGGCGATTCTTCGTTTTACAAAATTGCGGTAAGCCATGCAAACACCACCATGAAGAATCATTTCCGGCCCGATTTCAGCAGTTATCATGTTATCGATTATGATACATTAACCGGCAAAGTACTGCACAGGAATACTCATCAGGGTTTTAGTGACGAATCGTCCTGGGCGCGCGGTCAGGCATGGGCATTGTATGGCTACACCATGTGCTATCGTGAAACGCGCGACCCAAAATACCTCCAGCAGGCAGAAAATATTGCCTCATTTATTCTAAACCACCCCAATATGCCGAAGGATATGGTTCCCTATTGGGATTTTAATGCACCTAAAATCCCGGATGAACCCCGTGATGCATCAGCCGCAGCAATCATCGCATCAGCTTTATCAGAGCTAAGCACCTACAGCAAAAATGGTTCTTCATACCGCAAATCCGCTGATAAGTTAATTGAAAGTTTAACCAAAAATTATCGCTCGCCAATTGGTGAGAACAAAGGTTTTATCTTGATTCACAGTACCGGATCCAAGCCAATGAACAGCGAGGTGGATGTGCCGCTTACTTATGCGGATTATTACTACCTTGAAGCACTGATCCGTTCTAAATAAAATGTCATATTCGTATGATTCTGGAAAGATGAAAAAAAATTGTACCTGTAACCTCAACGCCTGAAAACTGCCTTATTTCTGCTGGGATTCAATCCGGGGCAGATTTGAAATAAAACTGAATAGCATGATAAATCACAAAAAAAAGCGTCACCACACCCGATACTTTATCCTGGCAGCTTTTACGCTTGTGAGCTTGATATCGTTTAATCCGGCACCTGATATTAAGGTAAAGGATATGAAAGAACTGAACGAAGCAGTAGCAGCAGTAAAGCCTGGCGGGAAAATCATGCTGGCCAATGGTATTTGGAAGGATGTGGAAATATTGCTGAATGCAAAAGGCACCGAAAAAGCACCTATTGAAATTACCGCCGAAGAAAAAGGCAAGGTTTTTATCGAAGGGCTATCAAATCTGAGGATTTCGGGCGAATACCTTGTGGTTTCAGGTCTTGTATTCAGGAACGGATATACACCAACAGGGGATGTGATTGCGTTTCGTGAAAAAGATGGTGTGTATGGAAATAATTGCAGGTTAACGGAATGTGTGATCGATAATTTCAATAATCCGGAGCGTTTCGAAACTGAACTTTGGGTTTCGCTTTATGGCAAAAACAACAGGGTCGATCATTGCTATTTCGTTGATAAACGAAGCCAGGGTGTTACGCTGGCCGTTCGACTCGAAGACAAAGCCGGTCAGGAAAACAACCATAGAATCGATCATAATTATTTTGGGTTCAGGCAAAAGCTTGCATCAAACGGTGGCGAAACCATGCGGTTAGGGACTAGTCCAAATTCACTCTCAACCTCCGGAACACTGGTAGAAGCCAACTATTTCGAGCATTGCGATGGGGAACAGGAAATTATATCCAACAAAAGTTGTGGAAATACATTTCGCAACAATACCTTTTGGGAATGTAGCGGTACACTTTCCTACAGGCATGGGCACGATAACCTGGCCGAAGGCAATTTCTTCTTCGGAAACGGGAAAGATAATACAGGCGGGATCAGGATCATTAATGAACGCAACAAAGCCATCAATAATTATTTCTATAAACTGACTGGATATCGCTTTCGAGGCGCTTTGGTGGTAATGAACGGTGTTCCAAATTCACCAATCAACCGGTATAACCAGGTTGTTGGCGGGGTTTTCAGCAACAACACATTTATCGATTGCGACTATATACAGCTATGTGCCGGAAGCGATGCAGAGCGCTCAGCCGTTCCTGTCGATACCAAAATTGAGAACAATGTTTTTTATCATTCTACCGCAAACCAGATTTTTACCGCTTATGACGATATAAGCGGGATTACATTCACTAACAATTTCCTGAATTTAGGGGTAAAACCAATTGTTGAGAATGGAATTGAACTTGTTGAAATGAAGCTTACCACCAACCTGAATGGATTGGCAATTATTGAAAGTCCAAGGATTCATAACGCCGGCTGTAATATGCTGAAACCGCTTGCAACAGCCGAAAATACTGGGGTGAAATGGTATCCGCGCAAATCCGTTGAACTACAGTTTGGAACTGGAAAAGATGTGGTGGTTGAACCAGGCGAAAACACACTTGCAGAAGCTGTAAGCCAAGGAAAAGCAGGCGATGTATTTCTACTAAAAACCGGTAATTATCTGAATTCTAAAAATATTTTTATACGGAATGCGGTGACTATTAAAGCTGTGCCTGGAGCAAAACCTGTTCTTCTATCAGAGAAAAACAGTATGTTTTCCATCGAAAATGAAGGTGCGTTAAAATTGTCAGGATTAGAAATCAGTGGTAGGAAATCGCCTGATATGGCCGGGAATAGCATCGTTACCACCAGCAAATATTCGATGAACCGGAACTATAAGCTGATTGTCGAAAATTGTATCGTGAAAGATCTCGATATTAATTATGCATTTGATTTCCTGAAAATATACAAGAATACGATGGCCGATTCGATAGTGATCAGGAACTGCCGGTTTACAAATATTACTGGTCATGTTCTGGAACTTAACAAGGAATACGAAGACTTGGGAATATACAATGCCGAATATGTAATACTCGAAAATTCGGATTTCTCGGATGTGCAAAACTCTGTACTCACGGTTTACCGGGGTGGAACGGATGAAAGTACTTTTGGCCCATTCGTCAAAATTTCGGACTGTTCTATGATAAAATGCGGGAAAGGGAAACGAAATAAGGATCAGAATGCCATTTACCTGCATGGGGTCCAATTGGCAAAAATAAATAACCTGAATCTGGTTGAAAGCGCTGATTTCCGCCTTTTCCTCACCAACGGGGATCCTGTAACCAAAATTGACAAACTGAATATTTATCCCGAATCCGATATTGTATCAAACAATAAAAAATACGAATTAACTAACTTGACACACCAGTCACGGAATAAACAATAAGCTGGTCATACAATCTGAACAAATTGACAATTAACTAATAACCAATTAACAATCAGCATTATGAGCGAAAACTTGTTTTTTAATACTCAAAAAATGGATTGGGAAGAACTTGGAGGTGGGGTTTCACGGCAGATAATGGGCTATGACGATAAAATCATGCTGGTAAAAGTAAAATTCGAAAAAGGCTCTATTGGCAAACCTCACGAGCATTTTCACTCACAAACCAGTTACGTTGCGGCCGGAACTTTCGAAGCTAACATTGGGGGGAATATACAATTGCTTTCTGAAGGCGATTCATTTTATGTTCCGCCAAGCGTGGTGCATGGAGTTTTATGCCTCGAAACCGGGATGTTGATCGATGTGTTCAGTCCGGTCCGCCAGGATTTTTTGGACGGAAGTACTGTAACTTACTTTGGAAATAAATAACACCATGAAGATTAAAGGATTACGTTGGTGGATTATCGGGTTGATAATGCTTATTACGATTATCAATTACCTTGACCGAGGTACACTCAATTACATGTGGGTAACCAATATTGAATACTCATTAGTCGGCCAGATTGATCCCGGACTGAAAGTTAATCAGGCTCAGTTTATTGCCGGAAATAACACGTATCGTCTTGTCTCAAAAAAAGGTGACGAAATTATTCAAAAAACCGGAAATGTTTCCTTTAAAAAGGATGGGCAGATTGTCGTCAACCGCCAAGGAATAGCTTACGAACTCGGAATTGTCGATAAAAATGCTTCGCCCGAAGCAGCTTCAAAACAAGCGAAAGACCAGCTAGGGTTGATTACCATTTTCTTTATGATCGCTTATGGGTTCAGCCAGCTTTTTTCAGGTAAATTGTACGATAAAATAGGAACGCGCCGTGGTTTCGTGGTTTCCGTCCTGGTATGGGGTACTGCTGATGCCCTTACTTCCCTGGCACGGGGAAAATTATCACTGACATCGTTCCGGATGATGCTCGGGTTAGGCGAAGCCGGACCCTGGCCGGGAGCTACCAAAAGCAATGCGGAATGGTTTCCGCAAAATGAACGCGCATTGGCCCAGGGGCTTTTTGGAGCCGCGGCATCTATCGGTTCCATACTTGCCCCCATCATCATTTTGATGTTATACATCTCTTTGGGTTGGCAGCTAACCTTTGTGGTTGTTGGTTCATTAGGCATTATCTGGTTAGTTCCATGGCTTGTTATCAATAAAAAAGGTCCGAAAGAGCATAAGTGGATAACCGAAAAGGAACGTGATTATATTCTCAGTAATCAACCTGAATCGAAAGTACAGAATGAGGTGGCAAAAACATGGGGGCAGTTGCTGGCAAACAGAAAAAACTATTCCGTAATTCTGGGCCGCTTCTTCCTCGATCCTATCTGGTGGATGTTTGTTACCTTCCTACCCATGTACCTGGTTGAAGAATTCAACTTAAATATCAAAGAACTGGCCTTCTCAGCCTGGATTCCTTATGTTGGCGCTATGGTCGGAAGCATTTCGGGAGGATGGTTTTCGGGATTTTTGATCCGTAAAGGTGCCTCTGTCGATAAAGCACGAAAAACAGCTATGCTGGTGGGCGGTTTAATTATTGTTCCTTCCGTTATTGCATCAGTCCTGGTTCCAAACGCCATATTCGCTGTTATACTTATGGCATTCGTGCTTGGTGGATTTCAGTTTACCATTGTTAATATTCAAACGTTGGCCAGTGACCTGCATTGCGGAAAATCCGTAGGTTCATTAGCCGGTTTAGGAGGCGCTGCCGCTGTTTTGGGGACGATCTTAGCCATACTCTTTGCCGGTCAGATTGCAAGTTGGCCGCTGTTGTTCGGATTACTTGCAGCATTAGTCCCCATGTCATTGATATCGATATATCTGACTGCAGGAAAAATCGAGCAGATAAAATAAGGTGAATTTCATGATCGAAAAACATTGTAAATGGTTAATAATGAAATTACTAAATAAAGTTTTGCTGATAGGGTTATTTTTCGCCTTTCAACTTGTTGGAAATGCTGAAAAATCACCGCAGGTTTTCATATTGAATGGCAAAAAAATGCTCGAGTCCCGAAATGCTTATATAGATGGAAATAAGGATGTGTCGAAAGCAGTATCGTCAGTGCTAAAAGCAGGTGACAGGGCTTTGGAATTTGAACCGGTATCGGTCACGGATAAAACCCAAATGCCTGTAAGTGGCGATAAACACGACTTTGTAAGCCTTGCAAAATATTGGTTTCCAAACCCAAACACTCCTGATGGATTGCCTTACGTACGCAGAGATGGAGTTGTTAACCCCGAAGTTAAATTGTACAAGGATTACGAAAATCTGAATAAAATGTCGGGTGCTGTGCTTGATGCAGCCATTGCGTACTTTTTTTCAGCCAATGAAAAATATGCTGAACATGCCTCAAAATTGATACGAGTTTGGTTTTTGGATGCTGCCACCCGGATGAACCCTAACTTAAAATATGCTCAGGCAGTAAAAGGGAGTAACGATGGCCGTAGCTGGGGCGTTTTGGAGGGACAGGATTTCCGTAAAATAATTGATGCCGTTGGATTACTGGAAGGTTCTAAATCGTGGAAAAAGGAAGACCAGGAAGGATTAAAAACCTGGATGACAAACTATTTTCAATGGCTTACTGAAAGTGAAAATGGCATAGCCGAATCAAATGCACCCAACAACCATGGCACCTGGTACCAGGTGCAGGCTGTATCAATCGCCTTGTATCTGGGAAAGACTGATTATGCTGTTCAACGTTGTGAGTTGGCGAAGGAGAAAAGAATTGCAGCGCAGATAAAACCGGATGGTTCACAATCCTTTGAACTTGAGCGCACCAAAGCATTGAGCTATAGCGATTTTAATCTTCGCGCACTTATGGAATTGGCAAATCTTGCCGAAAACGTAGGTGTTGATTTGTGGCACTATAAAACCAGCGATGGACGATGCATCCGATCGGCTTTAGATTTCATGATTCCATTTGTGCTGAAAGAGAAAGTGTGGCCATATCAGCAAATTGACGAGTTTAAAAACAAAGACTTTATTCTTGCGCTCTACCTAGCGTCAAATAAATTTAAAAATGCTTCATACCTGGATGTTATTAAAAATATTTCGGATAAGGAAATAAACTCAAGTCCAATAACTCTTTGGTATTAATTTACAAGTTTCAATTCATTGGTTAAATCAATAATTAAAAATCACATAAAGATGAAATTACAAAACAAAGTAGCTGTAGTAACCGGTGGTGCCAGGGATATAGGTCGCCAGGTTTCGTTAAAACTGGCAAAAGAAGGCGCTAAAGTAGTTGTGAATTATTTCGACAACGAGGCTGATGCGGACGAAACATTGAAAATGATTAAAGATGCCGGAGGTGAAGCCATTTCGGTGCAAGGCGATATGACCAAAGCGGATGATGTGAAAAGATTATTTCAGAAAGCTACATTTGCTTTTTCAGGGAATGTAGATGTATTGGTTCATGTTGTTGGCGGATTGGTCGCACGCCATCTGATCACTGAAATGGACGAAGAATTCTGGGATTTTCTGATGGCAGTTAATGCCAAATCAACATTCCTAACCACACGCGAAGCAGTTCCTTTGATGCCTGAGAGCGGTGGTTCAATTATTTACTTCTCATCGCAGGCAGCGCGCGATGGTGGTGGCCCGGGAGCCTCGGCTTATGCAGCTTCCAAAGGTGCTGTTATGACTTTTACACGGTCAATGGCCAAAGAACTTGGACCTAAAAAAATCAGGGTGAACGCCGTAGCTCCCGGTATGATTGCCACTTCCTTCCACGACCGGTTCACAAAAGACGAGGTCCGTGAACGCGTTGCAGCCGGAACGCCGCTTAAAAGGGAAGGGGAAGCCGGAGAAGTGGCAGACCTCATTGCATATCTTGCATCGGACGAAGCATCTTTCCTTACAGGATTAAATGTTGACATAAACGGAGGATTGTATTTCTCTTAAAATTGATTCAGGAATGTGGTTTTATGGTTATCCCACATTAAGTTGGAAAAAAAATTGGAAGTCCTGCACTCCCTGATTTTTCAATTTAAACCCATTGTTGCCAGCCAGTCATCTTCGAACTCTGATTTAAGTCATTAAACGGGAATAATTTTGTATGAAACGTGCTATAATCCTTCTTTCCATAGTTTTGTCTGTTCTTATGATGGGATCTGCGTTTGCCCAATCGCATCCACGATTGGTTTTGACTGCGGACGGAGTTTCAGCTATTAAATCAAATCTTGAAAAACTGCCACTGCTAAACCAATCCCTACAGGATGCCATAAAAGAGGTTGACATGGATATGGCAAACGGGATTGAAGTGCCGATACCTAAAGATATGGCTGGAGGTTATACGCACGAACGCCATAAAAAAAACTATCTGATTCTACAAAAAGCAGGGGTTATCTTTCAAATTACAGGCGATCAAAAGTATGCTGCATTTATCCGCGATATGCTGATGCAATATGCGAAACTTTATCCAACACTTCCGCCACATCCCGAGAAACGCTCGTATGCCCGAGGGAAACTTTTCTGGCAGTCGCTAAATGATGCCAACTGGCTTGTGTATATGAGCCAGGCTTACGATTGTATTTACGACTGGCTGAAACCCGCTGAAAAGAAAGTTCTGGAACAGGATTTATTCAGGCCTTATGCCGATTATCTTTCGGTTGAATCGCCCCAGTTTTTTAACCGGATACACAACCACAGCACCTGGGGAATAGCAGCCGTTGGCATGATTGGACTGGTAATGAATGATAAAGAATTAATTGACAGGGCATTATATGGATTGAAGGATGATTTGATTGATAAGGATCAGAAAGATAATGATGGTGGTTTGATCAAACTGCCTGAACAACCGGGAGCTGGTTTTTTTATCCAGCTTGATTTCCTGTTTTCGCCGGATGGATATTACACCGAAGGGCCTTACTATCAACGTTATGCCCTGTATCCCTTCATGCTTTTCGCCGAATCGCTCGAGAACTGCCGGCCAGACCTGAAAATATTTGATTACCGCGACCATATCCTTTCCAAATCCCTTTTTACCATTTTAAATCTCACCGATTCGGAAGGGCTGTTTTTCCCGATTAATGACTCACAAAAGGGGATGTCTTATTTGTCAAGGGAATTGGTATCGGCTGTGGATATTATTTATCACTTTTGCGGGAAGGATCCCACACTTTTAGCGATAGCAAAAATGCAAAACAGCGTAATGCTCGACAACACGGGTTTTTCTGTCGCAATGGGTTTATCCGAAAATCGCGAGCAACCTTTTATTAAAAAATCGGTTGAATTAAGTGACGGTCCTAACGGCGATCAGGGTGGGGTAGGGGTAATCCGCGCTGGCAAATCAACAGATGAATTATGCCTTGTGATGAAGTACACTGCACAGGGGATGGGACATGGTCATTTCGATAAGCTTTCGTTTTCCATGTACGACAAAGGGAAGGAAGTTATTCAGGATTATGGAGCAGCGCGGTTTGTAAATATCGATCAGAAATACGGTGGTGCCTATCTTCCGGAAAATAATACCTGGGCGAAACAGTCTGTTGCCCACAATACTATAACAATAAACGGGACTTCACATTTTGAAGGGGATTTTGAAACGGGCAATAAATACCATTCCAATCCGTACTTTTTTAATGCAACTGACAAGGAAATGCAAATAATGAGTGCAAAGGACACAAATGCGTATCCGGGAATAACCATGCACAGAACAATGGCTGTTATTGAAGACAAGGCATTCGAAAAACCCTTGGTTGTTGATATTTTCCGTGTTCAGTCGCAACAGCAAAACCAATACGATTTGCCGTACTATTTTATGGGTCAGGTGATGGGTACTGATTTCGAATATTCTGTCCCATCCACGCTTTCGCCTTTTGGGAAAAATTTCGGATACCAACATTTATGGAAAACAGGTGAAGGCAAATCCCAAAACAGCAATGCAAAATTAAACTGGTTCTCCAACGAACGGTTTTATACCCTTACAACCGTGGTTTCCCCTGAAGATGAATTGGTATTTGCTCAACTTGGGGCTTCGGACCCTTTGTTCAACCTTCGCCGCGATCAGTCATTTATAATCCGAAAAACCAAGGAAAAATCCCCAATCTATATCTCTGTCATCGAAACGAATGGCCATTACGATCCGGTAAGTGAAATTTCAGCAAATTCGTTTAGTAATATTACTGATGTTGAAATACTACTGAACAATGAAAAATATACTGTAGTGACTTTCGCACATAGATCCGGGAAAAAATGGGCCTTGGCTATTTCCAATGAAGATGCGGGTGCTACTATGAATCATCATTTGCAAGCAGAAGGCAAAAACTTCGATTGGATTGGGCCATTTAAATTAACAAAATACGACTAACTCAATAAATTGTTTGTACTTTGGTAGATGAAAATCCATTAGCGCATAATGCAATAAACTAAGCATCAAGAGAATATGAAAACCAACTATCAAATCCGCTATAGTTCCCATCCAAAGGATGTAAAACACTATGATACCCAAAAACTTAGGGAACATTTTTTGGTAAGCGATATTTTTGTTGCCAATGAAATAAATCTGGTGTACAGCCATTTCGACCGCTTTATAGTTGGTGGTGCATTTCCGGTTTCAGAAAAACTGAAACTCGAACCCATTGATCCCATTCGTTCGAACTATTTTACCGAACGCCGCGAAATCGGGATCGTAAATGTTGGCGGAAAAGGAAAGGTTACCGTGGAATCCCAGGTTTTCGATTTGGAATATAAAGAAGCACTTTACATTGGCCGAGGAAATGTAGATATTGTTTTAGAAAGCATTTCAGCCGAAAATCCTGCAAAGTTCTACCTGAATTCAACACCCGCCCATGCTGCTTATCCGTGCAAAAAAGTGGGCAAAGCGGATGCCGAAGTAGTTGAACTGGGCACATCCACAATGGCAAACCACCGGGTTATCAATAAGTTGATTGTGCAAAGCGTTTTGCCTACATGCCAACTGCAATTGGGTATGACAGAACTTAAACCCGGTAGTGTTTGGAATACCATGCCACCACATGTACACGACCGCAGGATGGAAGTGTATTTCTATTTCGAAGTTCCCGAAAATCAGGCGGTTTGTCATTTTATGGGCGAAATTGATGAAACGCGTCATATTTGGATAGACAACGAACAAGCAGTAATCTCGCCCGATTGGTCAATCCATTCGGCAGCCGCTACTTCAAACTACATTTTTATTTGGGGTATGGCCGGCGAGAATTTAGATTATGGCGATATGGACGCACACAAAACCACTGATTTGCGATAGCTTAAGTGTTTACAAATAACGAATTTATGAAAAATTTTATAAAAATATTTTTTTCAGCAACCTTGGTTTTGACTATGTTTAGTCAAAATATAGTGTTGGCTGATTCGATAAATCCGGTTGAAGGTATTCATATTACCATTGAAAATACACTCCACATAGAACGAAAAAATGAAGTTATCGAATTGGATTGGGTTTCGCTGGTTCAAAAAAATGCCTCCGTACTTTCCACATCATTTATTGTAACTGATGATGCCAATGGCAAGCAATTGCCTTATCAGGTTATAAATGACGAAACCCATAAACCGCTCATGCTTTTGGTTCAGGTAACAATTGCGCCAAAAACTTCTATTTCAATTACTATATTCAAAGGAATTCCCGAAACATTTAAAACCCAGACATACGGGCGCTTTGTCCCTGAAAGGAAGGATGATTTTGCATGGGAAAACGATAAAATCGCTTTCAGGATGTACGGCCCTGCATTACAGAAAACTGGCGAAATCAGCAGTGGGATTGATGTGTGGGTCAAGAGTGTGCCAGAAATGATTATTGACAAATGGTACAAATTGGACGATTACCATAAAGATCATGGCGAGGGTTTGGACTTTTATAAAGTAGGGCCAACTTTAGGCGCTGGTGGTATAGCACCTTTTTCCAATGGAAAGCTTTATTATTCAATGAATTGGGCAAAGTATAAAGTTATATCAAGCGGAAATCTGCGCACAGTTTTCGAGTTAACTTATGATCCATGGATGTTCAATGGCAAGCAAATTTCTGAAACCAAACGCATCACCCTGAATGCAGGCTCACAACTAAACCAGATGGAAATTACTTATTCTGCCGAAAGCATGGATACCATCCCTGTGGCCACAGGCATTATAAAGCGCGATGGAAAAGGAGTGGTGGCAATGAATGAGCAATCCGGGTATGTTTCTTACTGGGAACCTACAAATAAGAAATTTGGCACATCGGGTATCGGTTTGGTGGTGATTGACAATTTAGGCATGTCGGTTGTTGATAACCATATAGTTGCATTCGCTAAAGTGTTAAATTCCAAACCTTTCAAGTATTATCAAGGTGCATGTTGGGACAAAGCCGGGGAAATCCGAAACGCTAAGGAATGGGAAAACTACCTAAGCGAGTTTACATTAAAATTGAAAACCCCTTTGAAAATATCCATAAATCTATAAAATGAATAAAATAACACAAAACCTTTTTGACTTAACTGGCAAAGTAGCATTGGTAACAGGCGCAACCCACGGATTAGGGATGGCTATGGCTTTGGGCTTGGCCAATGCCGGTGCAAAAATTGTTGTAAACGATATTGTTGACGAAAGGCTGGAAATCGCAAAACAGGAATATTCTGCCAATGGGGTTAGCATAACAACTTATATTTGCGATGTGACCAGCGAAATACAAGTGGTCGAAATGCTGGCTAAAATTGAAGCAGAAGTGGGTGCCGTCGATATTTTGGTCAATAATGCAGGGATTATTAAGCGCATACCGATAGTTGATATGGAAGTTTCTGATTTCGAAATGGTAATAAAAGTTGATTTGATTGCACCATTCATCGTATCGAAATATGTGGCCAAACGGATGATCGAGCGCAAATCAGGAGGGAAAATCATCAATATGTGTTCGATGATGAGTGAGTTGGGGCGCAGCACCGTGAGTGCTTATGCTGCTGCCAAAGGTGGATTAAAAATGCTTACCAAAAGTCAGGCTACCGAATGGGCAAAGTACAATATTCAGGCAAATGGGATTGGACCCGGATATTTTGCCACGGCACAAACAGCCGCAATCCGTGAAAACGGACATCCCTTCAACGATTTTATCATCAACCGCACACCTGCTGCTCGTTGGGGCGAACCTAACGATTTGGTTGGTGCAGTTGTTTTCTTGGCATCCAAAGCATCCGATTTTGTAAACGGTCAAATTCTTTATGTTGATGGTGGTATTTTGGCTACCTTGGGTAAGGCTGAAAATGAGGAGTATTAGAGGCTGAAGGCTGTCAGGCTGTAGGCTATTAGCGCATTGCAAAATCCAATCATGCTTGTTTTCAATCTAAAAAAATACAATAAAATATTGAACCCTAACTCCAAAACCCTAAAATAGTTACAATAAGCTCAATTGAACGATGAAAAAGATAGTAACATTCGGGGAAATTATGCTGAGATTGGCAACCCCAGGATACCAGCGGTTTTCGCAGGCAACAAGTTTAAATGCAACTTTTGGTGGTGGCGAGGCCAATGTTGCCGTTTCCTTGGTAAATTTTGGCCTGAAAGCTGAATTCGTAAGCCGATTGCCCCAAAATGATCTTGCCCAGGCTTGCATCATGGATTTGCACAAACATGGCGTAAGTACCGGGAACATTGAATTTGGTGGCGAGCGTCTGGGGATTTATTTCCTCGAAACTGGTGCAGTAGCCCGTTCAAGTAAAGTGGTGTACGACAGGTCACATTCATCTATTTCGGAAATGGGGCCGGGCATGATAAACTGGGAAAAAGTGTTTGACGATGCACAATGGTTTCACTGGACGGGAATTACGCCAGCTTTATCGCAAAGTGCCGCTGATACAGTAAAAGAAGCAATTGAAGTAGCCAACCGCTTGGGAATTACCGTTTCTACTGATTTAAACTTCCGTAAAAACCTTTGGAAATATGGTAAAAAAGCCTCGGAAGTAATGCCTGGCCTGGTTTCGGGCTGCGATATTATTTTGGGCAACGAAGAGGATGCCGAAATGGTTTTCGGCATAAAGCCGGAAGGTGTAAATGTTAACAGTGGACATGTGGATGCTACTGCATACCAATCGGTTTGCGTGCAAATGATGGCGCGTTTTCCCCGTGCAAAAAAAGTAATCGTTACTTTGCGTGGTTCTGTCAATGCCAACCACAATACTTGGTCAGGGGTTTTATGGGATGGAAAAAAGCTGCTTAAAGCCCCAGATTACGATATCACCCATATTGTTGACCGCGTTGGCGGAGGCGATAGTTTTATGGGAGGATTGATTTATGGACTAATTTCATACACAGGCAATGATCAGAAAGCTTTAGACTTTGCCGTTGCAGCTTCCTGTTTGAAACATACCATCCATGGCGATTTTAACCTTGTAACGGTTTCGGAGGTCGAAAACCTAATGAAGGGCGATGGATCCGGCAGGGTTTCGCGGTAAATTTATTGTGAGTAATATTTAATCAGCTTATTCTTTTAAAAGAACAAACAAATGGCAAAATATACCAGAATACAAGTAGCTTTAAAAATGCAGGAAACCGGCATGGTCCCTGTGTTTTATAACCCGGATTTACAGGTTTGCAAACAGGTACTAAAAGCCTGTTACGATGGTGGTGTAAGGGTTTTTGAATTCACAAACAGGGGCGATTTTGCCCATGAAATATTTGCCGAACTCAATAAATACTCGATCAGGGAATTACCGGGATTGATTCTGGGAATAGGTTCCGTTATAGATGCAGGTACAACATCCTTATATATTCAGCTTGGAGCCAATTTCGTGGTTTCTCCTGTATTGAAAGAAGAAATGGCCAAAGTATGCAACCGCCGCAAAATCTTCTGGTCGCCCGGTTGCGGATCGCTTACCGAAATAAGTTATGCCGAAGAATTGGGCGCCGAAGTAGTTAAAATTTTCCCAGCCGAACAGGTTGGTGGCCCTAAATTCGTCGAAAATATAAAAGGCCCATGCCCTTGGACCAGCATAATGCCTACAGGCGGTGTTGAGCCAACCGTGGAAAACCTTTCAAAATGGTTCAATGCCGGGGTGATTTGTGTTGGGATGGGATCACAATTGATTTCTAAGGATATTATTCAAAATTGCGCGTATGATATTCTTACCCAAAAGGTTAAAGAAACCCTGGCGATTATTCAAACCTTCAAACCTTAAGTGCATTCCGAAAAGACTTTTTTTTGCCTCAAAGTGTTGCTTTGACCTTACTAATGTGTTAAAAAGCCTCTCAGTTTTCTCGCAATTTCAAGATTATTATAAGTTTGTTTCGGGGTATGTGCTACCGTGAGCCTACTATCGCACTCAGCACAACCTTTGAGGCGTTTCTTCATTTTTTAGTTTTTGAAGCAGATTCCATAAAATACCAGTAACCGAAACTGATGAGTAAAAAAGCCTTCTGCAATTCCCTTATACCAACTTCTATCACATGCTTGTTATAAAGATGTGAATTACATGTAAATAATAATATCTATATTTGCAAACTTTTTTAACCAACTGGAATTTAACTTATTTGATCCTGATGGAATTTACAGCAAAAGACATCGCCGGCCTTGTAGGTGGCATTATTGACGGAAACCCTGATGTAAAAGTTAACCGGTTGGCAAGGATCGAGGACGGTGAGCCTGGAGCCCTTAGTTTTTTGGCAAACCCTAAATATTACCCGTATATCAACACAACCCAGTCGTCTATCGTGCTGGTGCAAAGCGAATTCGAGGCCGAACAACAGCTTTCGTGTACTTTAATCCGTGTTGACGATCCATACACTGCTTTTGCCAACCTGTTAGCTATTTACGACAAAATGCGAAAAAGCAAAACAGGGACTTCTTCGTTGTCTTCCATCTCAAAATCGGCTAAAATTGGTAACAATGCTTATATCGGCGATTTTGTTGTAATCAGCGACAATGTTGTAATTGGCGATAATGTCAGGATATTCCCACACAGTTTTATCGGTGAAAACGTAAAAATCGGATCGGATACAACCATAAATCCCGGGGTTATAGTCTATTACGATTGTACAATTGGTAATGATTGTACAATACATGGCGGTACCGTGATTGGCGCTGACGGTTTTGGGTTTGCTCCCCAGAGCGACAACAACTATAAAAAAGTGGCCCAAATCGGAAACGTGATTATTGAGGACAATGTAGAAATTGGTGCAAACACCACTATCGACCGTGCCACTCTTGGTTCAACCATAATCCGCAAGGGTGTAAAGTTAGACAACCTGATTCAAGTGGCCCATAATGTTGAAATTGGTGAGAATACTGTAATAGCAGCCCAATCAGGTGTTGCCGGTTCCACTAAAGTGGGTAAAAACTGTATGTTAGGCGGGCAAGTAGGTTTGTCGGGTCATATAGTTATTGCCGACGATGTTAAAATTGGTGCCCAAGCTGGCGTTGCAAGCAATGTGAATAAATCGGGAAGTATCCTTTTAGGGGCGCCGGCTATTGATATTAGCAGGTTTAGAAGGATTATCGCAATTTTCAACAATCTTGATAAACTGTATTACAGGATTGGCGACATGGAAAAAACAATCAAGGAACTTCAGGCTGAAAAAATTGCCAGAGGCGACAACAAATAATTTATAAAAGCTTACTTATCTTTACTATGCTCGACAAACAACATACAATAAATGAGCCTGTTACAATTCAAGGATCGGGATTGCACACAGGTAAACAAGTTACTTTAACGTTTAAACCGGCTCCTGTTGACCATGGGATTAAATTTTGCCGTGTTGATATTGAGAATAGACCGGTTATTGATGCTATTGCTGATCATGTTGTTGATACTTCGCGTGGTACAACTCTTGATTATCAAGGTGTTAAACTGGTAACTATTGAACATGTACTGGCATCGGTTGCCGGATTGGGCATTGATAATATCCTTGTTGAAGTTGACAACGAAGAAATGCCAATCATGGATGGAAGTGCCCGATTCTTTGTTGCAGCTCTCGATGCTGCCGGAATTGTTGAACAAGATGCCCCACGGGAGTATTTCGAATTCAGAAGCACCCTGACCCTTACCGATGCAAAACGCAAGAGCGAAATGGTGCTCGTTCCCGACGATAATTTCCGCCTTTCGGTGATGATTGATTTCGAAACCCGGATACTTGGTACCCAATACGCTTCTATTGCACATATCGACGATTTTAGGAGCGAAATTGCCGACTGCCGCACTTTTGTTTTCCTTCACGATTTGGAATACCTGATTAACAACAACCTGATAAAAGGTGGTGACGTTAGCAATGCCATTGTTTTTGTTGAACGCTTGTTAAGCCAGGACGAATTGGATAGTTTGGCCAAGCATTTTAACAAGCCGAAAATTACCGTACTTAAAGAAGGAATACTTAACAATCTCGAACTCCGATTTCATAACGAGCCTGCCAGGCATAAACTACTTGATGTAATTGGTGATCTGGCACTTGTTGGCATGCCTATCAAAGGGCACATTATTGCTACCCGTCCCGGCCATTTGGTAAATACAAATTTCGCCAAACTGATACGCGAGCATATAAAAAATGCACCCAAAGGGCCAAATATCGACCTGAACAAAAAACCGGTTTACGATATCAACGACATCAAAAAAATATTGCCACACCGCCCTCCATTCCTTTTGATAGATAAAATTATGGAGATAAGCGACAAGCAGGTTATTGGCGTGAAAAATGTTACCATGAACGAAGGTTTTTTTATTGGGCATTTTCCTGACGAACCTGTTATGCCGGGTGTTTTGCAAATTGAAGCCATGGCCCAAACAGGTGGTATTATTGTGCTCCATACTGTGCCAGATCCCGAAAACTACATCACCTATTTCCTTAAAATGGAATCGGTAAAGTTTAGGCAAAAAGTTGTTCCCGGCGATACACTTGTGTTTGTTTTGGATATGATTTCACCCATTCGCAGGGGGATTTGCCACATGCGCGGCACAGCTTGGGTTGGCGATAAAATTGTAACCGAAGCCGAACTTATGGCGCAAATTGTAAGGAAGAAATAATTGTCATAGGTCAAAAACACGAAAGCTAACAAGGTTTGTAAGGTAGCCCTGGCTCAAAGGCTTATAAGTTGGAATTTAAAAAAGGAATAATGCTCCCAAATTTCCGCTTATCAATCACGGCTTACTATTTTAATCCTTGAGTCTATTCCGGAAGGTCTTTTTTATCCACAAAGTGTTACACTGAGTGTTACAGAGAGCTTGCCGGACTACCTGCCGAAGTGGTACAAAGCCTCTAAGCTTCACAAAGTCTATAACAATGAATAACAATGCTTTGTGGGCTTTTGTGTCATAGTGCTGCTTCGGCAGGCTCAGCACACCGCTTAGTGGCGGTTCTTGATTTTTAGGTTTTCAGAGTGGACTCAACCTTTACCCTTTAGCCTTTTTACCAATAACCAATAACACTTCGACTGCGCTCAGTGGCCACCAATAACCAATAACCAATAACCAATCACCATTAACCATTCACCTCAGCCATTCAAACCCGAATTGATCATACGATTACCTTACCTCAGTTATTCACACCCCAAAACCCTAACCTCAATAAACAATGAATCAACCCTTAGCATACGTTCATCCTCAGGCAAATGTTGCCAAAAATGTGGTTATCGAACCATTTGTTAACATTGAAAAAAATGTCGAAATCGGTGAAGGTACCTGGATAGGATCAAATGTTACAATTATGGAAGGTGCGCGTATTGGAAACAATTGCCGCATTTTTCCGGGAGCGGTTATTGCTGCTGTTCCTCAAGATTTGAAGTATGCCGGCGAAAATTCCATTGTTAGGATTGGCGACAATACAACTATACGTGAATTTGTTACTGTAAACAGGGGTACAAAAGCAATGATGGAAACTGTGGTTGGAAACAATTGCCTCATTATGGCTTATGCTCATATAGCCCACGACTGTATTGTTGGCAACAATTGTATTTTAGCCAATGCTGTTGCACTTGCAGGTCATATTATTGTTGAGGATTTTGCAATTATTGGTGGTTTATCTGCTGTGCATCAGTTTGTTACTATTGGACAACACACCATGATTTCCGGAGGGTCGCTGGTGCGCAAGGATGTGCCGCCTTTCACCAAAGCCGCCCGTGAGCCGGTTTCGTATGTTGGGATAAATTCAGTTGGAATGCGCCGAAGGGGATTCTCGAACGAAAAAATAAACGAAATCCAGGATATTTACCGTATCATTTTTCTAAGCGGCTATAATGTTAGCCGTGCAGTCGAAATAGTTGAAACCACTATGCACCCAACCGTTGAGCGGGATGAAATACTTTCGTTTATTAGCCGTTCCACCAGAGGTATCATGAAAGGGTATGCCAAATCGAGGGAATAGCTGAATCGTTTAAATTTCGGATTTCGGATTTCGGAATGCTTTTAACAACCATTAGCCAATAACACTTCCACTTTTTTCGGCGTATGGTTCAATGAAAACTCACCAAGCAAAGCTCAACCACCACTCAGTGCCCGCTAATAACCATTAACCCAAAAACCATTAACCATTTCAGGATTTCGGATTTCGGATTGTGGATTTCGGATAATTTTCAGTGAGTTCTGTTTCAATATTCTTTGGCTTAACATTTTATTGCTTCACTTGAAACCTTTTTTGAAGCTAAATACCCCAACCCAATAATTACATGCACATTACCCTGAATAAAATTAGTAGGAAGTTTAATTACGAATGGATTTTCCGGGATGTGGACTATGAGTTTGAGCAAGGGAATGCTTATGCCATACTTGGCTCCAATGGTTCTGGCAAATCTACCCTGTTACAAATAATTTCCGGCCATCTTCACCCTTCTTCAGGTGCAATATCATATTCGCATATTGGAAAGGAAATTGCCATTGAAGAGTTTTTCAGGTATGTAACTTTTAGCGGGCCATATCTTGAACTCATTGAGGAGTTTACTCTCGAAGAAATGTTGACCTTTCACAGCCGATTCCGGAAATTCCGCAACAAACTCGATGTGATTGGGGTTATGGATGCTACCGGTCTCACCCGAAACCGAAACAAACCTATAAAATACTTTTCTTCGGGTATGAAACAGAGGGTACGGCTTGCCCTTGCCCTGCTTACCGAATCGGAAGTAGTACTATTGGATGAGCCTGCCGCTAACCTCGACCGCAAAGCCATTGAATGGTACAGAAACCTCATTGATACTAATAAGGATGAAAGGATAATTATTGTTTGCTCAAATTCGCAGAGCGATGAACACGATTTCTGTACCCAAAGTATTGTGATTGATGAGTATAAGAAAAAATAGGCTGTTTGGTTTTTAGGCTGTTAGGCTGTTAGGTTTTAGTCCGTTAGGCTGCTGGGACCATTCCGGAAAGCTTTTTTCACCATAAAACCATTCTGTTTACAAAGTATATAGTGTTGGTTAATAACTCTCTGTGTACCTCTGTGTCCTCCGTGCCTCAGTGGTTTTCTTTTTTTAGGATTTTCGGAGTGGACTCAAAGATTAGATACTACAAAGCACTTACCATTTCCCCTTCGGTTTCAATAAGGCCCTCTTCAATCTGCCACCTGAGTACCGATAATACCTCGTTTTCCTTCCAATGGTTTAAATAGGTTACTATTTCGGTAATTGTGTGGCTTTTCTGTGATAATAAACTTAGTATTTGTTTTTCTATTTCGCCAAACTGATTTTGGCTCAGGGCATTGCGACGTTTTTTTAGGCAAATATCGCATACCCCGCAATCCTCCGGTTTTTTCTCGCCAAAGTACGTAACCAACATACGGCTGCGGCAATCGGTTTCGGAAGCGGCGTAATGGATAATACTTTCGAGCATGGCAAAAGCCTCTTTTTTTCGCTGGGAATAAAATGTTTTCGATAAGGCTATATCGTTGGTATTCAAGCGTTCGGTGTTGAAAATCAACTGGGGCGTGGTTTTGCTCTGAAGGTATTCGAGAATGCCAAGTTTTTGCATTTTTGCCAGTAGCTCCCTAACCTTTGGCGAATCAATTTCCGAACGCCGGGCAATTTCGTTTTCGCTGATGTGGGTAAAGTCGGTAAATACGCCGCTGTACGACCGAAGGATAATGCGCAGGATTTTATCCGCTTCGGCATTTTCAACCTGATAACGGTACAAATCGTCCTTTGAACAAAGGAAATAAACGCGTGAGGGGCTGTCCCAGGCATCGTTTAAGGTGATATATCCATCGCGTTCCAGGATTTTGAGCGCACTGTATGCCGTAACCGGTTTCATTTTATAGGCACTGCTGAATTTCTCGAAATCGAAATCGAACGAAACATCCTTGCCTGCCCCAACCGGAAGCTGAAGGAAATTGCCCAATGCTTGGTAAACCTGCCGTACGGTCTCAGGATCGGGCCATGCCATTTCTAAGTGGTGGCGGCTGTTCACAATGTCGTGGTTGTTGAAAAGCATAACTGCATACGACTTTTCGCCATCGCGCCCTACCCTGCCTGCTTCCTGGTAATAGGCTTCGAGCGTGTCGGGCAAATCGAGGTGAACAACAAGGCGCACATCAGGTTTGTCGATACCCATTCCAAAAGCATTGGTTGCCACTATTATGCGAGTTTTCCCCGCCATCCATTCGTTTTGCCGTAAAAGCCGTGTGGCTGGATCGAGGCCTGCATGGTAAAAACTGGCAGAAATGTTATTGCTTGTGAGCAGGTCGGAAACCTCTTTGGTGAGCCGGCGGTTCCTTACATAAATAATACCACAACCTTTCACCCCGTTGCAAACCCTGAGCAGTTTCTTTATTTTGTCGTCTTCGCGCGAAACCACATAAGCTAAGTTTTTGCGCACAAAGCTCTTGCTGAAAACATTTTTATTCCTGAATTCCAGTTTTACCTGTATATCGTCAACCACCCTCGGCACGGCTGTTGCTGTGAGGGCAATTATGGGAACACTCGGGAAAATATCTTTCACATCGGCAATCCGCAAATACGGTGGCCGGAAATCGTATCCCCATTGCGAAATACAGTGGGCTTCGTCAACCGCAATTAAAGTAACATTGATGCCACGTAGCATTTCCCTGAATTTCCGGGTTTCCAGCCTCTCGGGCGAGAGATAGAGGAACTTTGCCCTGCCATCGGCACATTTTTCAAATGCCATTTCAATCTCGCGAGGGTGCATACCGGAGTGCATCTCAACGGCCACTACCCCACGTTTTTTCAAATTCACTACCTGATCGGTCATTAAAGCAACCAAAGGGGTAACAACAAGGCATAAACCATTAATGCACAAAGCCGGAACCTGAAAGCAAATTGATTTGCCACCGCCAGTAGGCAGCAAGGCCAACACATCGTTGCCGAGCAATACAGAGTTGATAATTTCCTCCTGCAACGGACGGAAGGTATCGTATCCCCAGTATTTTTTAAGTATTTCGTGTGGCGTTGGTTGCATAAATCTATTTAGAGTCTGTCCATAGAGTCGGGGTTATTTTTTATTTACGATTGACAAGTTAAGATTGACGAATCTAACCTACTGAAAAACAATCGTAATTTGTAAATTGCAATTCATGAATTTTGGGATGGACCAAGTTTAAAAACATACTCTATTTAACTACCGACTCGGATAAAATTGATGAAAAAATTCAATTATTAGCCTAATAATCGACATCAAAATTAATCTAATTTAGTTGAATTAGTGCGTTATTACTTTGTTTCTACCACTAATTTAGTGGGTAAAAATATTTTTGGGGATGTCAGATTTTGGCAATCGAAAATATAGGTTTTGATGGCAATTAACTTCACTTGATATCATTTCCCTGAATTAGCCGGAAAATCATTTATAACGGCATTTCGGCTTCTTGTCTCCTAACAGCCTTCAACCCTTCAATTTGTAGTTGAACCGTAGTTTTGTGGGTAAATATTATGTTGATGTGCTGAATGGCTTTTAAAGTTTTTTAGGTTTTTTTGAATGTGTTTCAAGTTGTTTTTATTGTCCTTTGTCTTGACACAAAGGACCAAAAGTCAAGGCTTTATATAAATTTTACACATCTGTACGCCTCGGTAAACACCCGCAAAACAAGGCTTGACAATTTGGGTACAACATCCTGGGAGCAGGTGAAGCTGTGTTTTGCTACGCACATGCC
>CAJAXK010000355.1 GCA_903946925.1 uncultured Bacteroidales bacterium
GCTCAAAAAGCAACAATGTTACAATTAGTGTAAACCCATTGCCCGTGGCAGCAACTGGAATTGACAAAGGGATTTGCACAGGCGAATCAACAAGTATTGGAGAAATTGCAATTCCGGGAAACACCTATTCATGGGTTTCCAGCCCGGCTGGATTTACCTCAACCACAGCCAACCCAACGGTATCGCCAACAACAACAACGACTTATATTCTCGCCGAGACTATAACCGCGACCGGATGTTCAAAAAGAAACAGCGTTACGGTAACTGTGAACCCATTGCCATCGGCATCAACTGGGAATGACAAGGGGATTTGTTTTGGTAGTTCAACAGCTATTGGCGATGCTGGGATTTCCAGCAATACTTATTCCTGGATTTCCAACCCGGCTGGTTTTACCTCAAGTTTGGCAAACCCAACCGTATTGCCAACAGAAACAACAATTTACACCCTTACCGAAACCATTCCCTCAACTGGTTGTTCAAAAAGTAATAATATTATTGTAACAGTTAACCCACTACCATCAGCATCAACAGGAACCAACAGTTTTATTTGTGCTGGGACTTCTACTTCAATTGGTTCAGCTTCCGTATCCGGATGCACCTATTCATGGGTTTCAAGACCTGAAGGGTTTATATCCAACTCCTCTAATCCAACTGTATCACCTTTATCAACAACCACATACATCTTAACTGAAATAGTAACTGCAACAGGATGCTCGAGAAGCGATAGTGTAATAATCACCGTTTCCCCCGCCCCACAACCCCACACCATAACCGGTGGTGGCAACTACTGCTCCAATACTCCCGGTCTTGAAATTGGTTTGGATGGATCCGAAGTGGGTGTATTATATCAACTTCTGCACGACGAAACTCCAATTGGAAATCCTGTTCAGGGAACAGGAAGTGCAATTAGTTTTGGATTACAGACACTTGCAGGTTTTTATTCGGTCCTGGCAACAGAGAATATTGCCTTTTGCAGCAGTTCAATGATTGGGTCGGCTACAATAGGGATTACTACATCACCGAATTCCTTTTTCTCGTACAACTTACCAAATTGTGCCAACGAAGGAATACAGTTCACCGATTTGTCATTTACGCTTTATGGCAATATAAAGCAATGGGTTTGGAACTATGGCGATGGAACGGATAATGACACTATCAACTTCCCTGACGAACCTAATCTAGTCCATTATTACCAAGAAGCAGGAGTTTATAATGCCACTCTTTATGTGATCAATTCCTTCGACTGTAAGGATGCTTATACAATTCCTGTTCATGTTATACCTAATCCCATTGCAAATTACTATTTTTATGGAAATTGCGAGGGACAGGTTGTGCAGTTTCAGGATGCGTCATTTGCAAATGGTCCAGGGAATCTAGTTGCCTGGTACTGGAATTTCGGTGATCCAGGAAGTGGTGTCAACAATACTTCGGATATAGAAAACCCTCAGCATACTTTTGCTGATACTGGAACTTATCTGGTTTCGTTGATAGCGGTGAACTACAATAATTGCCGCGATACCATGAACAAACTGGTTACCATATATTTGCCGCCAACTGTTGATTTTGTTCATTCGCAGGTTTGCCTAAACAGCCCTGCAACTTTTAGCCCTATTCCCGGAGTTGTAAATATTTCATACATAACCGACTGGTTGTGGGATTTTGGTGATGGGATCACTTCCACTGAACGCAATACCATCCATCAATATAACACTACCGGAACTTTTTTAGCTAGTTTAACTATTACCGATTCTTTAGGATGCTCCAATTCCATTTCTAAGCAGATAGTTGTCAACGCTTTACCTGTAGCCCATTTTGATGCCGGAAACTTTAACTGCTCGGGTTCGGAAGTTACCTTTGCCAATTTCAGCAATTCGCCAACAGGGATTATTGTCCGCTGGAATTACGATTTTGGTGACGGCAGTTCACAAACTATTCTTTACCCAGACAATCCAACCATTACCCATACGTATTCTTTGCCGAGAAGCTACCCTGTTTTGCTTTCTGTACAATCATCCGATAGTTGCTGGAACACCGAATTGCAACAATTAGAAATTAAACCTGGTGCTATTGCAAATTTCGACTACGATGCGATCCCATGTTCAAATGAACCTGTTTCATTTTTGGATATCACGCAATTAAATGGTGGAGGCTCTATTGTGCAATGGCTGTGGGATTTTGGCGATCCGACTTCTGCCGGGGCAAACCAAGCAACAGTTCAAAATCCGACTCATCAATTTAGTGCATCTGGTTCTTACACAGTAACATTGCATGTGGCGCTTGGCAATGGTTGTGAATCCGAAATACAAAAAACCATCGTTATCTTGCCCGAGGTACCGGTAGATTTTTTGGTAGGGCAAAGGTGTGAAGATTATCCCGCAGTATTTGAACCAAATGCTTCAGTGGTTAATATTCCGGATGTAAATTCCTGGTTCTGGGATTTTGGCGATGGTGTTACTTCTCCTTTGCCATCCCCACAACATACTTATCCCAATCCGGGAAATTATCAGGTAACTCTTACCATTACCGATGTTTCTGGTTGTAGTAACACCGTTCTCAAAGAGGTTGTGATAATTCCAAAACCAAGTGCCGAATTCAATATTTCTTCCCCTTTATGCTCTGATGCTACTTCCCAATTTACAAGTTTGGCGTTTGCTGCTTATGGATATATCGTAAAATGGCAATGGGATTTTGGGGATGGGAATACAACAACCGTTTTGTTTCCTGACCTGCCCGATGTTTCGCATCAATACGCTAACTATGGAAATTACACGGCGAGCCTGACAGTTACTACCAACGACAGTTGTGAGAACACTGTTTTAAAAATAATTCAGGTTGCACCTAACCCTTTAGCGGATTTTAATTATGATGTAACCTGCCGCAACGCAGCGGTCGAATTTGATGATTTGTCGCAAAGTGGGGCCGGAGGCTTGATTTCATGGAAATGGGATTTTGGCGATCCAGCTTCTGGCAGCAACAACACTTCATCTTTGCAGGATGCTTCCCACATATTTTCTTCAGCAAGTATTTATTCGGTAAAACTGATTACATATAACACAGGTGGGTGTTCCGACACTGTAACCAAGCAAGTTACCATTCACGAATTGCCGATGGTTAATTTTACTTCAGCCGCTGGTTGTGAGAACGATTCCACCCAATTTATCAGCTCAACTTTTGTAAATGAAAATGCAACGGTGAGTAGGCTATGGGATTTTGGTGATGGATATACTTCCCCTGAAATTGACCCATACCATATTTATGCTTCAACAGGGTCTTATACTGTTTCGCTAACAGTAACTGACACTGCGGGTTGCATAAATTCAATCACACATGTTGTTTCCATTTCGCCTCCACCCATTGCATTTTTCCAGTCTTCGGCATTAAGCTGCTCAAATTATCCGATGTTTTTTACTGATTTGTCAACAGTAGCAAACAGTCAGTTTATTTCCTGGTTTTGGGATTTCGGCGATGGTTCCGATACGTTAATAAATGCTCCGTTAAATCCTGATATTTCCCATATTTATACTATTTCAGGCTCGTACCCAGTTACGCTGAAAGTTGTTACAGCTCAGGGTTGTGAAGCAATTTTCACGCAAACGGTGAATGTTTTGGCAAGTCCGTTGGCTGGATTTAGTTTTACCAATACTTGTTTAAACTCAGCGGTAAGCTTTGTAAACCTTACTTCGCCAAACAATGGGACAGCAATTGTGAACTATTCTTGGAACTTCGGCGACCCTGGATCTGGATTGAACAACACATCTAATTTGCAAAACCCTCAACATATTTATAATGCAACAGGTTCATACACTGTGCTTTTGCAGTCTTTCAACACTAATGGTTGCCCTGATACTATTTCGCATGTTGTTACGATACAACCCAAACCTCCTGTTGATTTTTCGTGGGCAAATACCTGTATCGGGAATGCAACCGAGTTTTCAATTGATGCCACAATAACCAATTTATCAGCAGTCCAAACCTTTGATTGGGATTTTGGTGATGGCACAGCACATTCGTACCAACAAGACCCAACCCATACATATCAATCTGCTGGGAATTACACGGTTAGCCTTACTATTGCTGATACAGCGGGTTGCGAAAACTCCATTTCGCACAGTATTAGCGTTTTGCCTAAACCAAATGCACAATTTGGCATTTCGAGTGCTTGTGAGGGTGCAACTACCCATTTTACTGATTTGTCGTTTACCTCTAACGGTGAGCCTATTGCTTCGTGGCACTGGGATTTTGGTGTTTCAACCACTACAAATGATACCTCCAATATCCAAAATGCATCTTGGATATTCTCAACTGCCGGAACATATAATGTTTCTTTAGTTGTAACCTCTCTCAGCGGTTGTCAGGATACAAGCCTGATTTCAATGCAGGTTTATGGAAAACCCACAGCAGTTTTCACTTATACCGCTGCACCATGTAACGATGGGGCTGTGTATTTTCAGGATTCCTCGTACAACCAGCAAGTAGCCATTATTGGTTGGGACTGGGAGTTTGAGCCAAACCATTATTCTACATTACAGAATCCGGTTTATGTTTTTGGTGCTTCCGATTCCTGTTTTAATGTGCGTTTAATCGCAACTGATGTTCGTGGATGTGTTGACACGGTTGTGAATGAAGTTTGTGTTCCTGCTGGATTTAGCTTCACATTTGCAGCTTCAACAACCTGCTTCCGCGACACCACTCATTTTACACCACAGTTGTTGGCACCTCTATCTGATTCCCTCGTTTTCTTCAACTGGAATTTTGGCGAAACCAATTCTGGGATCAATAACACATCCATGTTGAAATATCCTTCGCATTATTATTCGCAACCTGGCACTTACACCGTAAGCCTGAAATCTATTGATATAAATAATTGTCCGAAGACCGTTTATAAGGAAGTAACCATATTGCCATTGCCAGTTCCGCTGTTCAGTTATTCAAATGCCGTTTGCGACAGTACGGTTTATTTCAATGAATCATCCTCAGGGAGTGGAAGCGGCATATACAAATGGGTTTGGGATTTTGGCGATGGGGCTATAACTACCATTCTTTCACCCAATTCCCCTGACCTGACTCACCATTATCAATCGGTTGGAATATTTACTTCAAGCTTAACTGTAACAAATTCAAACGGTTGCTCCAATACCATAGTTGATAGCAATTTATTTGTAAAACCTTGCATAAAAGCTATGGCCGAAGTGATAGATACCTTGATTTGTCAAAACAATATTCTAGCTTTCTCCGACAGTAGTTACAGTGGATTGCCAACCAATCAGTGGTATTGGGATTTTGGCGATGGCAGCGACACTACGTATTACGTTTATTCAGATACGGTTAACCATGTTTTTGGATTGCCAGGAGATTTCGTTGTAAAAATGAAAGTTTCTTCTGCATTGGCAGGACATCAGATTAGCGATTCAACCCTAATATTGGTAACGGTTAACCCAAGTCCAATACCTGAATTCAGTGCTACCGCAGTTTGTTTCAAGAATGAGGCCGATTTTACCAACATGACCTCCGGCAACGGGACTTTAATCAGCGGTTATTCCTGGAATTTCGGCGAACCAATATCTCTTTTAAATGATACTTCGTCTTTGAAAAACCCATCACACCTTTACAATACACCGGGAACGTATCAGGTAAAACTGTCAGCCATAAATACGCTTGGTTGTGCCGATTCCATTGTGAAACCAATGCAGGTTTTTGCTTTGCCCGATGCAAACTTCAATTATTCCTTGTCGTGTGCCGGCGACAAAACTTCGTTTACCGATTTATCAGTTTTAAGTTCAGCACCATTGGAAAGCTGGAGATGGGAATTTTCGGAAAGCACAAAGTTTTTGGGTACAAGCGACAATCAAAACACGGATTTTATTTTCAACGTTACGGGCAATTATTTGGTAAACTTAATGGTAATAGACACTAACGGGTGTTACGATACTATAAACCAGCATGTTAAAACCTGGAATATTCCGACAAGTATTTATACATATACTGATAATTTCAATGGCGTTCAAGGACAGTTACAATTCGCCAACCTTTCTATTGATGGCGAAGAGTATTATTGGGATTTCGGTAATGGGAATGAGTCCTACGCACAAAACCCGGTAGCTTTTTTCCAAAACGATGGCACGTATGATATTTCGTTGGTAACTTGGAGCGATAAAGGCTGCACCGATACCCTTACTATGAAATATGAATTCTTGGTAAAAGGCCTTTATGTGCCTAATGCTTTTTCGCCCGAAAACCCTAATGAGTCTGTCCGATTGCTAAAACCTGTTGGTATTAATATTATGGAATATAAGTTCGAGGTCTTCGATAGGTGGGACAATCTGCTGTGGTGGTCTGATAAACTCGATAATTTGGGACAGCCAACCGAAGGCTGGGATGGAACTTATAATGGGGTGCTGCTCCAACAAGGGGTTTATGTTTGGAGCGCATCGGCTGTTTTTAAAGATGGTACCGTTTGGGATGCCGACAGTGTTGGGAATACGGAAAATTTGTCGAAGAGAAAATCAGGTACTGCTGTTATGATTAGGTAGGATCTGAAGAATATTTATGTTTACATTAAAGGGAAATGCATGTTAAAAACTATTTTTATAACTGGGGCATCAACGGGTATTGGTAAACTTACCGCAATCTATTTTGTCGAAAAAGGCTGGAACGTGGCAGCAACAATGCGCTCGCCCGAAAAAGGAAAAGACTTGGAGAAATTCAAAAACATCAAGATTTTGAAGCTTGATGTTATGGACGATGAAAGCATAAAGCTCGCAATTGCAGAAACAATCCAATTTTTTGGGGGCATTGATGTTGTTTTCAATAATGCCGGTTATGCACTTGTTGGGGCTTTCGAGGCCATGAGTAAAGAGCATATCAAAAAGCAATTCGACACCAATGTGTTTGGCGTCATGAATGTAACCAGGGCCATCCTTCCATATTTCAGGGAAAAGAAAAATGGTGTTATTATTACTACTTCATCAATGGGTGGTTTGATAACCTTCCCGTTGTATAGCAGTTACCACGGCACTAAATGGGCTATCGAAGGTTTTATGGAATCATTGCATTACGAATTGAGGCCATTTAATATTAAAATCAAAAATATTGAGCCAGGAGCCATTAAGACTGATTTTGAGAATGCAATCGAATTTGTAACCAACGATGTGTACAAAAACTATGTTCCCAAAGCGCATCAAAATATGCTCGATAGTTACAAAAGTGCACCAACGGCGGAAGTTGTAGCCAAAAAAGTGTTTCAGGCCGCCAACGATAATTCCTTCAGATTGCGTTACCCAGTTGGTGGACAGTCTCCTATTTTGCTGTTTTTAAGGCGTGTACTTCCAAATACTTGGTTTTTTGCCATTGTTCGAACTGTTGTCGAAAAAGGCATAAAAAAATAGTCTGATAAGGCAAAATGCTCACTACTATGATCTGTTTCAATAAAGGCCATTTGCCCAAACAGGTCAATATCCGTCATTAATATTTCCAAAACATTATGATTTTCAACCAGTGGTACGTTGTCCTTGAATCGAAGGAATTAAAAAAGCATAAACCGCTGAGGATAAAGCGCTTTAATGAATATTTAGCTTTGTGGAGGGGCAGTAATGGCGAGGTTTGCTGCATTGCTGATTCCTGCTGCCATAGGGGCGTATCTCTTGCGTGTGGTAAAATTGTGGGTGGCGAACTCCAATGTCCATTTCATGGGTTTTTATATGAGAAAACTGGCAAAATCAGTTTGATACCGGCAAATGGGAAACTAAAATCTGTCCCTGAAACAATGAAGGTGCAAGCATATAAATCTTATGAAGCCTATGGACTAATCTGGCTTTGGTATGGCGATATTGACCAAGCAACTGAAAAGCCTTTTTTCTTTGCAGAACTTGAAGATTTCACGTACTCATCTTTTAAGGATCATTGGAATGTACATTATTCCAGGTCAATTGAAAACCAGCTTGATGTGGTCCATCTTCCATTTGTTCACCGGACAACCATTGGGCGGGGTGATAAAACTTTAGTCAATGGGCCTGTTGTGGTTAGGGAAGGCGAAATGATAACCTTCTATGTAAACAACAGAAAAGACGATGGCAAAACAATTCCGCTGAAACCAGATGAAATTGTGGATTACAAACATTTTTTCCATCTCCAGTTTCACTATCCCAATATCTGGCAAAACTTCATTTCTGATAAAATTCGGGCTTTTGCTGCATTTGTTCCTGTTGATGACGAAAATTCCATCGTATATATAAGGTATTACCAGAAAATGGTTAATGTTCCTGTTTTGTGCGAATTGTTCAACTATATCGGCAAGATTTCCAGCATTGTTATCCTTCGTCAGGACAAAAGAGTTGTTGAAACCCAATTACCAAAGAAAAGTGAATTTAAGATGGATGAGCGGCTGATTATGGGCGACAAACCAATAATTGAATACCGAAAGCATCGGCAGGAACTTATAGAGGAAAGCCAAAAATAGATACAAGGTGAATAGATAACTCATAACGTAAATTGGTTTAACTTATAGAAAATGAATCTGTAATGAAAAGTGTTTTACTTTGCTTAGTGCTTTTAACTGCTATGTTAAATGGTTATTCCCAGGGAGAAACTATTTATCTTTATCCCAATGGTGTTCCCGGTTCAAAAGGAATACAAATACAGGAGGAATCCATAACCACCGATGGGATTACGCGGGTGAAAGATATTACAAATCCGGTTCTTTATATGTATCAGCCAAAGAACAAGACTTCAGATGCTGCGGTAATAATTTGTCCGGGTGGTGGATACAGTATCCTGGCTATCGATCACGAAGGCTATGAAATTGCAGAATGGTTCAATGCGAGAGGCATAACGGCATTTGTGCTAAAATACCGTCTTCCACAAACTAATTTATTCGAAAATGCTGAATTACGGCCATTGCAGGATGCACAGCAAGCAATTCGGATTGTGAGGAAAAATGCTGCCATATATAGGATTTCACCTGATAAAATTGGATTGATGGGGTTTTCGGCTGGCGGGCATTTGGCTTCAACCGCCGCAACGCATTTCGATACTCAATTTGGCGAGATTATCGATTCGGGCATAAGTGTTCGTCCCGATTTTTCTATTCTTATTTACCCCGTTATTACTTTTGATGAATCGGTTACTCATTCAGGCTCAAGGAGGAATCTTTTAGGCGAAACCCCTTCATCTGAAAAAATTGGGTATTATTCCAATAATTTGCATGTTACAAATGCTACTCCTCCAACATTTCTGATAAGTACCACCGATGATGGAGTTTCTCCCGAAAACAGCATTTTGTATTATCAGGCTTGCCAAAAAAACAAGGTGCCAGTCGAAATGCACATTTACGAAAAAGGCGGACATGGTTATGCACTCAAGAAAAAAGGATTGGGTCCTGTTGAAACATGGCCTGATAGGTTGGAAGACTGGATGAGGGCGCGATTATTAATGAAATAAAACCTGGTAACAGCGGATCCGCAAGTCAAAGATATGTTTGTTCAGGTTAAATATCACAATAACAGGCACATATAAATAAATAAAAATTATTTTAAATTGACCTTTTGGGTTTTAAAATTAATAATTTTGTATGGAAAACTGGTGGTAACCCCATTCGTAAGCCAATAGCAAAATAACTAATTTTTGTTTTTTTTGAACTTTTTAAAAACAGAAGAAACCCTAATTATTTTTGACCTTATTTGTTCCTTTTACCCAAAATAGCCTCAGGGAAGCATAAAGCAACTTATAGTCGGTTATACTTCCTTTGAAAATGTTAAAACTGAACAATACTTAATCCATCATCCATTAATTGTCATTGATACAAATTCTTTTATGAAAAAAATTTTTCTGTTTTTTTGCCTGAGCCTTATTATTTTTAGTTGCAAAAAAGACTCTGATCCAATAGCACCTACCGGTGATATTAATGTAAAGGTTACTGTAAATGGGTATCATTTGATCCAAGGTGCCCAAGTATATACCAACCCCTCGTCGGTTGAGGGGATAACCGATCGTTTTGGCACAGTTTTGTTGGTGGGCCTAAAAGCAGGAAGTTATGAAGTATTTGCTTCGCTTGATTCCATAGGTTCGGGAAAAACGGCAATCCACGTTACTGAAAATACTTTAACGGATGTTCAAATCAATATTATACAAGGTGTTTTTACTGGCCTTGCCCCTACAATTGATCTCATTTTGCCTGGATTGCCTGCCGAGTTTTCGCAAGGGGAAACTATTACATTCAGTGCCGATATCGAGGATGATAAAACACCTTTACAAAACATAATCATTAAATGGGAAAGTGATAGGGATGGGGTAATAAACACTTCATCACCCAACTCAGCCGGGAATCTATCTTTTACTAAAAATAATCTTTCTATTGGGATGCATACCATTACATTAACAGCCAAAGATTCGGAGGGGTACACCGCTACAAAGTCTTTTGTTGTGAGCACCGATGCCCCTCAGAAGATTTCACTTATCGAAGCTGTTGCAGATCAAGGGAAAGTGAACCTAAAGTGGGAAAAATATTCAGGGACTGATTTCCAAAAATATGAAGTTTACCGTTCCGACGAAAATTGCAGTTCCCAATCAAACACGCTCATTGGTACTATAAACAATCAACAAACCACTACTTTCACTGATGGGTTGCCGCCAATGGAATATATGGTTTGCTACCATGTTAAAGTAACTAACCAATCGAATAAAAGTCGGAGCAGCAACAACTTAACTGTTAATAGTCCAAGTGGGTACATCTTTAATTTCACCGCTAAAAACCTGCTCAAACACCCAACCCAGAATTTTGTGTACCTGCTCGATCAGGGTGCCCAAAAGTTGATCAAGTTCAACTATGATCTTATGCAAGTGGAGAAGGAAGTAAGCCTTCAAGGTACAATCGGGAATTGTGATATAGGTGAGAACGGTTATGGGGTGGAACTTTATGTGCCAAGTTCTGACGGATGGGTTTATGTGTATGATGCCGATAATTTAACCCTCAAAACTTCGATAAATGTGGGAATTCGATTAGGGAGTGTTGTTACGAATGGAATTGGGCATATCATAGTTTCCTTATTTCCTTCGCCGTGGTGGGAAGATCCAGTGCGTACTTTTTCCAGGGCAAATGGAATATTGATTGATGGCAATGGCGATTTTGAAGGGGATAGGTTAAGGATGATTCCTGGTAAAAATGAGATTATTTCCATAAGCACTTCCGTGAGCCCTACCGATATGGAATATTTCCTGCTCGACAATAATGGAATGTTTGTTTCTCATAGTGACGATTCACAACATGGAGACTATCCTTTGGATGCATCCATTTTCCGGATATCGCCCAATGGAAGCTACACCATAACTTCCAGCCAAGGGGCTGTTTACCTAGCAAATGCTTCGATGGAGTACAAAGGGCAGTTACAACATGGCTCCCTGAGTTTTTCCGATTTTGCTTTCAGCGATGATGGTAGTACAATTTATGCTGCAACCAGTAATCGTAAATCAATTCAAATCGGGCATTATCCTTCCTTAATCAGGGATAATGAAATCCTGACAAAAGGATTTCCTGTTTTTATCATCCGTGATGGGAACAAAATAATCTGTTTGAGCAAAACCGGCGAAAGTTCAATAAATACGGGTATAGAAATAATAAATTTGTAGTAACTATTCGTCCAAAACCCGAAAACCGAAGAACATACCACTTTTATTGATTTAGGCTGTTAGGCTGTTAGGCTGTAGGCTGTTAGGTTCCTGCTGTTCAAATACTGCTTTATTTTAATCCACAATAACGTATAACATGATGAACCCTAAAACCCAACCTCCAAATCCTAACACCTAAAAGGTAAACCCCTGAATAGTTGCAATTTGTAATTATTTGGTAAAAAGTAAAGTTTTCTAATCCTAACAAAACGGATATAAATCCAAGCCCAAAATCACATTTTTAACTGTATTTTTGGGCTTGGATTTTGTGTTTTTCGAGATATGTGCAATTAATTATCCTGATTTTGGTAAACCCAAAAATCTTTTGCTGTATTGCTATTTGTCCGATAACCACTCCCTCGCATTTACAAACGCTTCTATCCAAGGCGAAACTTGGTCGGTTTTTCTGGCTTCGGGATAGATTGGCCATTGCCAGGGCAACAGCGAGCGTTCGAGGTGTGGCATCATTACTAAGTGGCGGCCATCATCGCTAAAAATACAAGCAGCATCGTACATGGAGCCATTAGGGTTTCCAGGATAAGTACTGTACGAATATTTTGCTGCAATATTATATTTTTCTTCTGCGTAAGGAAAACTGAAAAGCCCTTCACCATGAGCTACCCATATACCCAATTTGCTGCCCGAGAGTGATTTAAGCATAACCGCATTGTTTTCCAGTATATCTACTGTTAAAAAGCTGGATTCGAACTTGCCAGATGCATTATGAAGCATTTTTGTTTTTTTGGCATGA
>CAJAXK010000356.1 GCA_903946925.1 uncultured Bacteroidales bacterium
AGCTTCACCTGCTCCTAAGATGTTGTACCCAAATTGTCAAGCCTTGTTTTGCGGGTGTTTACCGAGGTGTACAGATGTGTAAAATTTCTATAAAGCCTTGACTTTTTATTCGCCCATTGCTTATTTTTAAAGGAGCTCATGAGACCGCTTCGCTAAGTTGGTGCTTTTGTGTCAAGACAAAAGGACAAGAAAAACCTTTTAGAAAACAATTCCTAAAAATTACCCCAAAATTGGATTTAGGACGAATTGAATAAAGTGGATTTGAGGGTTTAGTCATGCCCAATCAATACCGGACACCAAATCATTAAAACCGCTATCCATCTATATCATAAACAATTAGTTCAGGATAAGGGAATTTGGCTACCTTTGCCGAAAATTACACATTCAGTAGGATTGTTGTGCTTTTTCGTTTGTAAGCAATTGATAAACAATATCAAACAACATCATCTGATCATAGAAAACAATAATTATGGGAAATATTCTGGCTATTGTTGGCCGTCCGAATGTAGGCAAGAGCACTTTTTTTAACCGTATGACCGAATCGCTCGAAGCAATTGTGGATCCTACCAGCGGCGTAACGCGCGACCGCCATTATGGCCACAGCGATTGGAACGGTATTGAATTTTCGATTATTGATACTGGAGGCGTGGTAATTGGTGGCGACGATGTTTTTGAACATGCCATCATCAAACAGGTTGAACTTGCCATTGAGGAAGCCGATGTTATCCTTTTTATGGTTGATGCGCGTGAAGGGCTTACCCCTTTAGACAAGGATGTTGCCGATATGATACGCCGATCGCCGAAGAAAGCCTTCCTGGTTGTGAATAAAATTGATAGCCCCGATAAATTTCACGAGGTTTCTGATTTTTACAGCCTTGGTTTTAAGGATGTTTTTGGTATTTCTTCATCGAACGGTGGCGGCACAGGCGATTTGTTAGATGAAATTGTGAAGGAGTTCGACATAGCAACACCCGAAACCCTTCCCGACTTACCGAAATTTACTGTGGTTGGCCGCCCTAATGTGGGCAAATCATCCTTTGTAAATGCCCTTTTGGGTATCGAACGCAATATTGTTACACCCGTTGCCGGAACCACCCGCGACAGTATTTATACCCGTTACAACGCTTTTGGTTTCGATTTCCTTCTGGTTGACACAGCCGGTCTGCGGAAAAAAACCAAAGTTACGGAAAATATCGAATTCTATTCCGTTATGCGTTCCATAAGGGCTATCGAAAGCAGCGAGGTTGTTTTCCTGATGATTGATGCCACACAAGGCTGGGAATCGCAGGATATGAATATTTTCAGGCTTGCACAGAATAATCACAAAGGCATAGTAATCATAGTGAATAAATGGGATTTGGTCGAAAAAGACACCCACACACATAAATATTACGAAGAAGCAATCCGCAAAAACCTGGCACCATTTACGGATGTGCCCATCATTTTTACCTCGGTGCTTACCAAACAGCGCATACACAAAGCCCTCGAAGAAGCCACCGCTGTGTACGAAAACCGCAAAAAACGCATCCCCACACGGAAACTGAACGATGTGCTTTTGCCCATTTTTGCCGGAACACCTCCACCGTTTATTAAAGGCAAAGAGGTTAAAATCAAATATATAACTCAAATAAAAACAGCTTACCCAAGTTTTGTTATTTTTTGCAACCTGCCACAATACGTTAAAGATCCTTATAAGAGGTACGCCGAAAACCGCATACGTGAAGAGTTCAATTTTACGGGAGTGCCGATGGAAGTTTATTTTAGGAAAAAGTAGGAAAATGGGATGTCGGATGTCGGATTTCGGATGTCGGATTGGGGATGGAAAGCATTTTTCTGCATCCTTTAAACAAATTGTAATATTAAATGGCAAACGAATCATTGCGGATTGATAAATGGCTGTGGGAGATGCGCCTCTTTAAATCGCGTAGCCTGGCCTCAGAAGCTTGCAAGGCCGGAAAAGTGAAAATGGATGGCAGCAACGTAAAAGCTTCCAAAGAAATAAAGGAAGGCGACATTATTGTAGTTAGCCTTAACCCTCTTTTTAAAACGGTGAGGGTAAAACAATTCCCCAAAAGCCGTGTGAACGCTAAGCTTGTCCCCGATTTTATGGACGACCTCACGCTGCAAACCGAATACGACAGGGTAAAACTCATAAATGATGCTAGCAGCGAATACCGCGACAACGGGGCTGGCCGGCCAACAAAAAAACAACGCAGAGTAATAGATTTGCTTAAAAATAGCAAGGATTCCTGGTAATGTTAGTTAGGTAAAAAAAAGACTTTTTGGAGTGAACTCAAAATTACGATAAAGAAAACAATTTTAAAAAGTTCCATATTGAACGTGGCAATATTGTTTGAGTAATGATTAGGATTTGATTTTTTCGATAAATCAATTGTGAATATTATTTAGAGTCTGTTTTTGAACTTGTTCCATTCCAAAATGTACGAATTCCAAATTACAATTTTTACACTGAGTGCTACACCGAATGCCACACTTTGCTTGCCGATGTGCCTTCCGAACTGGCTGCTGAAGTGTGCAATTTTCTTTCAGCGGGATAGGCTTGTCAAACGTAACACGCACCATGTAAATTAAAATAAAACTTGACTAAATAAACAGACCCTATTTAAACTCCAGATCGGCGGCTTTTACAAGTTTGCCGATACCTGAATTAAGTATGATCTGGTTGCATTTTTCTATATCCCCTTCTGTGAATTCCCAATAACCAGTCGGCTCGTCATGCGCATCGCTTATTAAAGTTAAATCGTACTTCAATTCAGCGCTTCCCTTGCAAGTGCTTAAAATACAACCCATTGACGCCAACCCAATTATATATACTTTGCTTATGCCATTGATCAGCAATTCGCGGTGAAGTATTGTATTTGTAAACGCATTGTTGTCATTTTTGTCAATTATCTTCCCGCTTTCGTAATAGTGCAATATTTCAGGCAAACCCCAATTTGGACTGCCTTTCGATGAAGCATCCATACTATAATAAATTGGTATGTTTGCATCAAAAGCCTTATCAATAACTATATTTGAATTTAAAAAGAAACTGGCTTCGCGAAAAACAGGCAGAAATCCTATTTGGATATCGCATACCAAAAGTGCCGACTTGCCTCCTCCACACTTTTTTGAATTTAAGGTATAGGTTGCAACCGAATTATCTTCAGCAACCACTTTAATAGAAAGCGGTGCCGTCAAATCATATTCCTTTCCCGACTCAATATTACACGTGGCTTTCTCGCTTATATCGGCTTGTAGCTTAACCTTTTGCACCGACAATGCGGAATTAAAAGGGATTAACAATTCCACGGTGTTGTGCTCCTGGTCAAATTCAATATTGACTTCAGGATGGTTTTCAATAGATAGGTATTTAAGGGTGTTTTCCGAAGATAATATCACATCCACATCCTTACCGCAGGAGAATATAAACAGCAAAAGGAAGAAAAGGGCTACCGATGTCGCAACATGCAGCAATCTTATTTTTGACATATTTTTGACTGTTTTGTAACTATTCAGGGATTTAACTTTTGGGGTTTGGAGTTGGGGAGTGTTTAAAAATTTAAAAGTAGCGGGCTGTGGAAAAACCCGAATACCTCCAAAGCTAAATTTAAGTTTCAGCTACGAGGTTGGCAAATATATAAATAATAATCCGGATGTTGACAAGCTAAGCGACTGTATCAATAAGGTTCTATGCCCTTAAAACCCAATATTTCCGAAAAGAGCTTATTATCAAAACCGCGAGCCTTTTTGTGCCGTGACTTAATTTTAGATAGATTTTAAACTTGGTTCATCCAATATATTTACGAATTGCAAGTTTCGATTTTGTTTCTAGCAGGTTTTACACGTCAATCTCAACCCGTACATTGAAAAATTCAGGCAATATTGTTTAGGCTCCAATTACGCGTAACTCTAGTTTGCGTGAAGGCCATAGAAAGAAGGCAGATGTGTTCAACTAGCATAGGTTTTATTTCAAATTGAAATTGGCTTCCGGGAGGTGAATAAGCAGTATAGTGGATATGGAAGAATTGCCCCAAAAATAGCCAATCAGCCATAATATAGTATATTTGTACCCGTTTAGCTGTCCGCTGCTTGCTTTTACCGCAGGTGTAACAAAAATCTACACACAAGGCATTTTTTGCAAAACCAAAGGTTCAATTTTTAACCAAACCAATCAATAAAGCTATGAAAACCAAATTAATGCTGATTATCATGTTGCTTATTTCTTCAACCCTCTCTGTTTATCCCCAATCAAGAACCAAAATCGAACTTAAAGACAATTGGTATTACATCAATGGACAGAAGTATTTTATTAAGGCAATCGGTTACGAAATTGGTGCCCGCCCCGGGCAGCATCCATACGAAGGTGTTAGGAACGACGACCTTGATTTGATGAAGTTCGACCTGAAAGTGATCAAAGAAGGCGGGTACAATACCATCCGGACATGGAGCCAGTTTTCGGAAGCACAGTTGAAATTAGTGCAGGAATCCGGCCTGAAACTGATTATGGGTATAGATGTGAACCCGGAAAAAAATTATGGCGATCCGGAATTTATAAAAGAATGTGTAGAAAAGGTAAAAAAGGTTACCACTTATGCAAAAAAATATGATTGCATCATTACCTATTTGGTTATCAATGAGCCTCAGACTGACCACATATATCAGGTTAGCGGAAAAGCTTTTGTTGGCCTGATGAAAACCCTGATCGAGCAGATACATAACGAACATCCCGGAATCCCGGTTACTTTGTCGGCAAATGCGATGATCAGCGATTATATGGACGAAAGTTATTTTGATTTATATGCCTACAATTGTTACGATCATTCGGAAGCGCAGACTGCCACCATGGGTTTTAAAGATTACATCAAAGGGCTGAACGAACTCAACGGATTGGACAAACCCTTTATTACCACCGAATTTGGCTATTCGGTTTCGCACAAAGGGTATGGGCGTTATGGCGGCAACACCCTAAAGCAACAAAGCGATGGCCTTATTGCCAATTACCGCGACCTTATTGATGCCGGTGCGGTGGGCATGTGCCCGTTTTATTATGCCGATGGCTGGTGGAAAGGTGGTGATAAAAACAAACACGCCTTGGATCAGCCTGAAGAATGGTTCGGTTTCTGGGGCTATAGCGATGGAAATGATAAATATGGATCGCCCCGACCGGTATGGTTTGCCATGCGCGATTATATGAAAGCACTGATTATCAGCCCAAAAAACAATTCAATCTATATTGGCACCTCCCTGCCAATGGAGCTTTATACCGACAAGGATGTAAAAAAAGTGGAAGTGAGGTTTCTTGACAAGTTGATCTACTCGAAGAATATAAGCAGCGAAGGTTATTTTTCCGATCAGATAAGTATTGAGCCAACTGGGATTGAAGATATGGACCTTGCTTTCGAATTTTTCGACAAAGACAATAAAATGGTTAAAAGCGAATCCATACAGGTGCTGGTGTCGAAAACTGCAATTGATTTGCCCACGCTCACCATTGAGGTTACTCCTGGAAAAGATTTGAACGAGGGTAAAATAGCCAGTATAAAAACCAAAATCGAAACCAAAGAAAATTTTAAATTGCTCGACGACCTAAAGCTTAGCTATAACACACACCTTGGGTGGGAGGTTGGCCCCCAAACAACTGTTTCAATCAAAGGCCAGTCGGGACAAAAGATAATCAACTCCGAAAATTTCTTTAACATCCCCGATAAATGCTGGGTAGTAAATGCTTCGGCAGGTATTTCGGTGCAATATGGCAAGTTTGTTTTCCGCATCCACGACCAAAAGATAATTTTCCGTGGCAACTGGGCCAATGAAGTAGGCCGCAAGTAAAGGTTGGCTTGTAAGTAGTGGCATTGTGCATAAGGATTTGGGTTAACTATAAAATCCCTTCAAAAACAGTTGAGCCTATGTAGCAGAACGGGTAGGCTTTATCGCAGAAACTTTAAAAGTGTAATCATTTCGGGTGGAACTGCATTTGGGGTTGAAGTACTTATGCTCAGTTATTTTGTTGCGGATTTAATAGGCTAACCGCTGAAGGGGCATCTTAACATTGATTTTCCATTCCTAGCCGTTGATTTGCCAATCCTTAGCGTTGATCGAGGCATCTTAAAGCTGATATGCTATTCCTTAGGGATGATCTGCCATTCCTTAGCGTTTATTGAGGCATCTTAGGGTTGATTAGGTAACTAAATGCGGATTGTAGATTTCATCCTGTTTTTTTAGGTGAAGTTTCTAAATTGTGGTTATATGTTTTTTGTAATAGCGGAAAGGGGATAGAAGAAAAAACGTTGACCAAAGCATTCAATTACACTCCTACAGGTGAAACGATTCGCGCAGCCGCATGGGGAAAACAAAAAGGCTGCCCTTTTGAGACAGCCAGAAATTTGTTCATTATGAATATGTAATCTACGCGAAGTATTTCTTCCTGAAATAAAAAGCCACATTTACCAAGCCAATCATAACCGGAACTTCAACCAATGGGCCAATTACGGCAGCAAAGGCTTCGCCGGAATTCATCCCAAAGATGGCTATGGCTACGGCGATGGCCAATTCGAAGTTGTTGCTGGCGGCGGTAAACGACAGGGTAACGGATTGCCCGTAATTTGCCCCCACTTTGCGGCTCATAAAGAACGAGAGCACAAACATTACCACAAAGTAAATCAGCAATGGCGCGGCGATTAGCAACACATCGAGCGGGATTTTTACAATGTATTCGCCTTTGAGCGAAAACATTACCACAATGGTAAACAGCAAGGCTATCAGCGTTATGGGGCTTATTTTCGGGATAAATTTGTTGTGGTACCATTCCTTGCTCTTTACCCGGATTAGTATAAACCTTGTGAGGAAACCGGCAATAAAAGGTATGCCAAGGTATATAAATACGCTTTCGGCAATTTGGCCGATGGTGATTTTATCAACGGCATCGCTTGTGGGAATGCCAAACCATCCGGGAAGCACCGCGATAAAAAAGTAGGCATAAACCGAGAAAAAGAGGACCTGGAAAATGCTGTTGAAAGCAACCAATCCGGCGGCATATTGCGTGTCGCCTTTGGCAAGGTCGTTCCACACAATTACCATGGCTATGCAGCGGGCAAGTCCAATCATTATGATGCCGTACATGTAAGGAAGGTTGGCATTGTTTTCGCCGGGAAACAGTTTGAAAAGCACAACAGCAAGGGCAAACATCAAAACCGGGCCGATTATCCAGTTTTGTATAAGAGAAAGCGTGAGAATTTTATAGTTGCGGAAAACATCGCCGAGTTCTTCGTATTTAACTTTGGCCAAAGGCGGGTACATCATCAAAATCAGCCCGATGGCAATTGGGATATTGGTTGTGCTTTCGGGCGATGATTTTAGCGATTCCCAGAATTGTGCAATTGCCGGGAATAAATACCCTGACATAACGCCAATAAACATGGCCAGGAAAATCCAGAGGGTTAAATAACGGTCGAGGAATTTTAAACGGGGTTGGGAAGGCATTGGTTGTTAATTTGAAAATGGGTTAATTTGAAGATTTGAAAATGTGGGGATGTGGGGATGTGGAGATTTGGGGATGTGAGGATTTGGGGATGAAGGAATTTGAAAATGTGAAAATGTGGGAATTTGAAAATGAGCTACTTGAGGATGGAAGAAAGACTAACAAAGTTCAATGATTATATTGCTTGCCTTGTATAATTTTCACATCCCCACATTCCCAAATCCCCACATCATTTCCCTAAACAACTCAACCCATCAACCCCTCAACCCCTCAACCTTACGAACAAGAACACCCACAACCGCAGCCTTCGGGTTTGTTGCCGGTTACGGTTATGCTGAAAATTCCTGTTTCACCTGTTTTAAATTTTGCGAGATCGCTTTCAGAAATGTACTGAAGCAATAGGTCATCGGGTAGCTCAATTTTCTTTTCCTTTTTTACTTCCACATTTTTGAAGCCTGCATCCTTAATTATTTGAAGATATTCTTCGCGGAGCAATGCCCCCGAAACGCATCCGGCATACATTACGGCATCTTCTTTTAAGCCTTTTGGCAATTCGCCCTGCAACACAACATCCGAAATGCAAAAATGCCCGCCTTGTTTTAGTACCCGGTTTATTTCGCTGAAGGCTTTTGTTTTATCTGGCACAAGGTTTAATACGCAATTGCTGATCACCACATCAACAACACCCCATTTTACAGGTATGTTTTCGATATCACCTTGAATAAAATCAACATTGGTGAAACCAAGTTTTCGGGCATTTTCCCGGGCTTTGTCAATCATGGCCTCGGTAAAATCCAAACCTGCCACATAGCCCGATTCGCCCACAAGAGCACGTGCAACAAAGCAATCGTTTCCGGCTCCCGACCCTAAATCGAGAACGCAATCGCCCAATTTTATGCCTGCATATTCTGTCGGAAGCCCGCAGCCCAGCCCCAAATCTGCATCTGGGTTATAGCCTTTGAGGTTATCGTAATCCTCGCTGAAAATGGTGTAATCAACAATTGACCCGCAGGAGGTTGCCCCGCAGCACGATGGTGCGTTTTGCTCTTTGGTTTGTTTAGCTATTTCGCTGTATTTTTCTTTTACAATCTGTTTAATGTTTTCCATTGATTTAATTATTTGTGTTTTTTGATTGGTAACTTTCACAGTATTAACTTTTCTGTTTTTAAGGCACTTTAAGTACTCAAGGCACTTTAGGCACTCCAAGTACTTTAGGCACTCCAAGAATTAAGAACTTTTAGCAATTATATTTTCCGCAATCCGAACGGCATCAGCAACATATTTCCTGCAGTTGGTATGAAAAAGGTTTTGTTCGTTGATTAATTCAAGTTCTTTTTCGTCGCGCATATTTAGGTTGTTCAATAATTGATGGCAATTGGTCGAACCATTCAGTTTTGTGAATTCGTCGAAAAGTTCGACTGTTTTATCGTAAGTATTTAGCTTTTTTTCATCGCTATCGTTTTTGCCTTTCCCAAACCGCAATCCTAAAGCCATTGCTGCACCGGTTACTGCGCCGCAAGTATGTTGCTGCCTACCCATGCCGCCACCAAAAGCACAAGAAACCCGCAGTGATTCTTCTTCCGAAAGCCCTGACTCATCTGCGAAGGCGGTTAAAACCGACTGTGCACAATTAAACTTATTATCGAAATACGACAAAGCTTTTTCTGACCTATCCATACTTATTCTGCTTTTAATTGTTCGTTATACAGTTTGCCGAAAGCAGTTTTTATCTCGTCGCGGACACGGATAAACTCGTTATTGATAAATTCCTCGGTGCCAACTGCATGCGACGGATCATCAAAACCAATATGTAGGCGGTGTTTCACTTTGCCTAAAAATGCCGGGCAGCTTTCATTTGCTCCTCCACAAACGGTAATTACGTAATCCCACTCTTCGTTCAGGTATAAGTCAACGGAATCGGAAGTGTGGTGGCTGATGTCGATGCCAATTTCTTTCATTGCGGCAACAGCTTTTTCGTTGAGTTTGCCCGAAGCTTCTGTGCCTGCGGAACAAACAGTTAGGCTTGCATCGAAGGACTGTAAGAAGCCGTGTGCCATCTGACTGCGGCAACTATTGCCTGTGCAAAGGATTAATACTTTCATTTTTCTTAATGGGGATTTGGTGTTTTGAATTTCTAAAAAGTAATCGGATTTGAGTTGCTATGTATTCATTATCAACTTAATGTATGAACTAAAAACATTTCGTAAAATTACGAACAATATTTGGTTCCATTCATTTTTATGTGTTAATAAATTATTAAATCCGGCAGTAAGTTTTAATTACAATTTACGATTGACGAAGTGCGATTGACAAGTATAAATCACTGAACCCAAACCGTAAATCACAATTAGTAAATTTTGAAATGGCCCAAGCTTAAAAGCAAGCTCAGATTAACGGCTAAGCTTTCCATCCTCAAGCATGATTTTTGCATTTCCATAATTTGCTGCCTGTGGGCTGTGGGTAACCATCATAATGGTGATATTCAGTTCCTTGTTTATTTTTTGAAGGAACTCCATTATTTCGGTTGAAAGTGCCGGGTCGAGATTGCCGGTAGGCTCGTCAGCAAAAATAATACTCGGTTTATTTACCAAAGCCCTTGCAATTGCAACCCGCTGTTGCTGACCAGCCGATAATTCGCGTGGAAAATGGTTTTTCCGGTTTTCGAGGCCAACCAATTCGAGTACTGCTGATGATAATACCTGTTGTTCTGCCGATACATGGCCATTCAAACTTAATGGCACCATTACGTTTTGAATTGCCGTCATGTAAGGGATAAGCGAAAAGTTTTGCATCACAAATCCCACATGTTTTTTCCGGAAGCCTGCCAATTCCTTGTCGGATGCATTTTCAAGATGTTTTCCTTCAAAGATAATCTGCCCTGAAGTTGGACGGATTAATCCGCTTAAAGCGAGCAACAAAGTGGTTTTTCCTGAACCGGAAGGCCCGGTAATAGAAACAAAATCGCCTTTTTTTATCGCGAATGAAACATCGTTCAAAGCATAAACAATTCCATCCCGCATGTTGTACGTTTTGGCGATATTCTGAACAGTTAATATAGTTGTCATACTTCCTGCATATTTGAGTAAGGTTCGAAACGGGCTGCAAACCAGGCAGGTAGCACCGATCCGACCAATGAAATGAATACTGAGATTATTACCGACCAAAGCAATAGGACCGGGATTGGTGCAATGTTGATTCCCGCAATGTAAGGACCTAAAAACCATGCAATAAGAACACCTGCCACATAACCAATTATTCCACCAATAAGGCCCATTATGGCAGCCTTGAGCATCAGTATATAATAAATTGACGATTTAGGGTAACCGATCATCCGCAGTATCCCGATTTCCCGTTTACGTTCGTTTACATTGGCCCACATGTAGTTGCCTATCGAAATTCCACCTACAAAAACTATGATAATCAGTATTATAAGCGAAATCTGGTTCATCAGTTGATTGGTCTTGATTTGGGTAGATACAATCTGACCAATGGTTGTGATTTTGGTATCAGGCAGGATATTCCGGAGTTTTCCAAGCAATCCATCTGAAATTGCATTGCAGCAACCCATGATTTCGATCGCACTCACCTGGCCCTGAATGCCAAGTATATTCTGCACAGTATGCAGGTGGGCAAAAATCCGGTCGTCGTCAATGGTTCCTGTTTCGCCTAAAACTTTGCCGATTTTCAATTCAGTTCCTGAAACGGTAATCTTATCGCCTTCTTTCACCTTCAATCGGCTTGCGGCGTTGGAACCGATAAGGCAATCAGATATGCCTAACGAATCAATTGATTTTCGCTGGAGTTTTTCATCCTTGTAGCCTAAAGATTCGTTTGAAGGGCTTGGACCACAGGCTGCGTTCAATTCAGCACCGAACAATCCAGAGTTTTGCCAAATTGGTTTTGAAGCGAGTTCGTTTTTGGGAAGAATGCCTGTAAGTACCAGTTTTTGGCCGTTTATGTCAATTCTACGGGTAAGTTTTGGCGAAAGGTTATCAACACCGGTAATTTCGGAAGTTACGATACGTTCAACATATTCTTCCGGAAAAGTTGGGGCATCAATATCGGCTGCGTAGTAATTATCAACGCTTGCGCCTTGAGGCAAAACCATAATATTTGCGCCAAGGTTATCGAGATTGATTGCAACTGCTTTTTCGGAAACAACTGAGATAGAACGGATGGCGACAATTACGCCAATCCCGAGAGTTATAGCAAGGATGCCCGATATTAACTGGGTTTTGCGTTGGCCAAGTTCGAGCCAGACTAATTTCAATAAGTTCATATTTCAAGGATTTATTTGGGGCCGCAACCACTGGTTCCACTACCACAAGCACCTGGGGCACAGCCACTTTTAGCCACTTTTCGCGAAGAAGTTACAAGAGTTGCCGATTGAACCGGGGCTTTAAATTCGTCATTAAACTGGCCTTTGCCATTAAAAACCAGGACATGGGTTTCTTTTGCTGCCATTTCCGGTTTTAGCAAATCTAGGAATTCTGCTTCCGATTTATCGTCCAGATCCACCTCCACAACTACACCTTTCCCACCAATACCAGCAACAGCCTTGTTACATTCAGCTACGGCGGCGGCCTTGTCTTTCATTGTCTTTTTATACAACACAATATATGCGGTTTTGCCTTCGCTAAATGCCAGCAAAGCCTGTGCTTGTTTTGCGGTTGGGATTAAGCCAACAAGGTTTTCGGGCGTTGATTGTTGCAGGGAATATCCGCCGGCAACCACTCCATTGGAAGCAATAACAAGTATCAATGGCATTGGCACACCTGCTAAACCGTATTTTGATACCAGGGCACCATTGGCTTTATCCGATTTGTCCATTGCAATAACTTCAGACTTTGGATATTTTTTTTGTGCCATGGCTGCCATTTCTTTTACTTCTGTTAGCATTTTGCTGCCATCGGTTACAGCCAGGAATACAACATTCTTTTTTGAATTTGCCTTTTCAATTTTCTCTATGGTTTGGGAATAACCTGTTGTTGCAATAAGTACAAACACAAAAATTGCAATAATCCATTTAGCATTCTTTTTCATGATACTTGATTTTAAGTTTGTGATTTATGATGTTTTGCTTGTTGATTTGCAGTCGCATTCGCAAAGGAAGGACTGTATGGTATTGTCGAAAAATGCGTTGTAAGCCTTCCTCATTTCATCTAATTTTATCATATCCAGGCAATAATGAATTTTAAGTCCATCAATTGAACCTTTTATGATCCCCATTTCCTTAAGCACTTTCAAATGTTGCGAAACTGTGGTTCGGCTTATGGGCAGATCGTCTGAAATATTTCCGGTTTTAACTTCCCTTTTTTCGGCAAGCAATTGAATAATAGCGATTCGGGCCGGGTGCGAAAGTGCCTTGCCAATATTGGAAAGAAGTTGTTGGTCGGTAGTAAATTCGTCAAATTTGTTATTGGTCATACCTTTAATGTTTAATGTTGCAAACATACGACATTAATAAATACAGCGAATTTATATCAGAATTTATTTTTTACTTGGTTATGGTTTTATTTTCTCAAAAAGAGGAAGAAGGCTATCATGGTAGAAAGCCTTGATTTCAGATTCGTGTCCGCCAATTGGTTTTATAGGGATCAGGTCAATAACCTCATCGGGTTGCAGGTTTGCGTAGAAATATGTCCGTATAGCGGCAAGCAGAGTATCCCTAACGGAATTCTGGCTTTCTTCGGCAGTTAGTCCAATTTGGGTACCAATTTCAACCAATTCTTTCCATTGAAACCAAAAGTAAGTGGGCAACATAGCAGACATAATGGCATAGCTTTCGAGTTTTTGTTCAGGTACTTCAAAAGTACGGCCCATCCTGCGAAAGATCCGCAACATCATTTGTTTCTTATCTTCCTGCATATCAACATTAAAGCATACGGGATTGTATCCTTCGTTTACTATTGATGTAGCATTTGGAATTAGGCGGACAATATTTTTGTTGGTCGTAAGCTTGGATGCCATTTTTTCAATGGTGATTTTTGGGGCCAATGAAATCAATATTGAACCAGGTTTAAACTGATCTTTCACCAGTTCCAATGTGTCCATTATTACAGGTGGATGCAAGGCCAGGAAAACCATGTCATGTTTTGCGGCTTCTGAGGCTGATCCGGCTAAAATGATGCCAGGAAACTGATTTTTTAATGCAGAAAGCACCTCAGGGTTTGTGTCGAAAACAACAATTGCCTTGTATTCCGTTTTGTTGTTCGCAATAGCTTGTAGAATTACTTTGGTTATCCTGCCACCTCCGATAAAACCTAATGATTTTGTCTTCATTTTGTTATGATTTTTGGGTTAAAGCGTATTTTAAAATCTTATTTTTTTTTTCATTTTGAGCATGAACATCCGCATCCACATACCGAAGATATATCAGATTCTACGGGCAATCCAAGTGCTTTCCACATAATTAGTCCACCATCAAGATTGGCTGAATTAATGAACCCGCTATGGTTCAATAAATTCACCACTTTTGAACTTCGCACACCTGCATTACAAACAACAATTATTGGTTTATCGGCAGGGATATTTTTAAGCTGCGCCAGTATTCCCGACATGGGATAAAAGAAAACATTGTTGAGCGGAATAGATTCAAGTTTAAATTCAGCTTCTTCGCGTACTTCAACCATGATGGCTGTTCCGTTTTGCAATTCTATCATGGCATTCTGAGGTGTGATGTGCTGCACACCTTCAATGTTAAATTCCTGATAGATAGGTATATAATTTGTAATCATGCTTTTAGGTAAATTTGTTTATTTGCTATCCTTTTAGATTCCGCCAGTATTTCTTTTCAGGGAAAAAACTAATGATCAGGAAAAATCATTAGTCATTTTTATAGTTGATTTTAACGTTTAGGCCACTCCGAAGTCTCATAATTTGGGGCGTTTCTTGATTTTGGGATTTTCGGAGCGGGCATAAAATTTTGGCAGGCTGAATAGTAACGAAAAAAGAAATCAAACCTATTGTCGGGAAACAGAAGCTGTTTTTTCGAGAATGTTGAATATCAAATCTTCATCACCCGGCGCGTACATGGTTTTTTGCCAAACTATATTGCCATCCCCATCGCAAATAAAAGTGGTAGGGATGATATTCACATTCATAGCTCTTTTCAGATCTGAATTTACATCAAGCAGGATTTCATATTCATATCCCTGGCCCATGGCGTAAGGTACTGCAGTGTTTGAGGAGCGCGAATCATCAACAGAAACTGCATACAAAACAACACCAGTTTCTTCATGCCAATCCGAATATACTTCGGCTATTGCGTCTAATTCCTGCAATGGAGGCTTACAGCAGGTTTTCCAGAAACAAATAATAAAAGGTTTGCCATTGTTAGATAATGAAGAAGCATCAATGGATTTGCCTTTAGCATCTTTAATTTTAACGGATGGAATACGCTTCATGCTGTTTTCAGTATTTTGTGCCGACACAAAACACAACTGTAACATAAAAAAAATGCCGGAAATCAGTACAATTTTATTTCTAAAAGCCATTGTTTGAAGTCTTTAGATTTGGGAACTATCCGAGATTGATTCTTTTTGAAACCCTGATACCCGCTTTAAACGAGTTAGCCAACTGCATTCCATTGAAGTACCTGAAAACAGGCAAATCGGTATAAACGAGAACCGACCAGTTATTCCCGAAATCAGATTCAATTTGTGGCGACAGTATAATAACCTTGTATCCAGATGCTTCCACAAGCTGTTCGTCCTCGCGGGTAGCATGTTCACGAATTTCGGCCTGTATTTGAAGACCAGGGTTCAATAGTTTGTGAACTGGAAATGCCGCACTTATCGAAAGGTTATACAAGTTGCCGTAACGGTAATAGAAGTTTTTTGAATTGATGAGCTGAGGGAATTCCATAAAAATGGAACTAAAGAGTTTCAGTTTGTTTTCTGTGAAAGTTTTTGCAGCCGAAAAACCAGCTAAATACACAAAACTACCTGCCGAAGGCTGCACGGTAATAGGCAGTTTCACACCATCCTTTTCAAGGTCAAAAACCCCAACAGGCAAACGGATACCGGCTGATGCTGTTAATTCAATATGCTTTGTAACACTTTTGTAAGCCCGATATCGGACATTCAATTCAGCATCGCCCAAACCATAACCAATATCGGACGGATATGGATCAGGATTTTGTTGTTCTTTTGAAAAGAAATAGCCGGAGCTTGCTTCGAAAGTAAGGCGTTTGCTTATTCCATAAGCTGCTTTCAAATCTATAAAAGAATAACTGGCCGGAGCTGTAAAACTTACATCCTCTGGTTCGCTACCTGCATAATATTTCCCGGAATAACCATATTTATACGAAGATGATACATGCAAAATTTTGGTTTTAAGCGAGTTATTGTCGGTAAACGAAAAGGAAGATGGATTCCCTGCACTGCAACATTGGCCATAAGTGAAAGCCTGAAAACAAAAAAGAAAGCAAGCCGAAAGAAGGATAGTATGTAGCATGTGCTAATGTTCAAAGTAAGAAGTAATCCGGATGTTTATATCTTTTGAAACGCTGCTGCTGTCGTTAAACACTGTACATGTTATTGTGTTGAGACCCACACAACATTCGCCAGCCATATATTTAACGGTGATGCCGCTTCCATGCAAGGTGCCATGGTTACACTCCCATTTGTATTTTAGGCTATCGCCAGTTGCAACAACCTTAATATCAGTGGTATCGTACCATGCTTTCAGAACGGTATCAGTTGCTGTGAGGCTGATAATCTTTACTGCCCCGGTATCAGGAAGCTTATCTTCATCCTTGTTACAGGAAATAAATAAACTGATCGAAAACAGGGTAAGAATTATAAAAGAATGCTGGATGAATTTTAATTGCTTCATGGTAATACGCATTAAGATTTCGATTTCCTGGATTTTATCTGGCACATACATTGGCCACTCATGGTTTCAACATCAGTGTTCATTGGTAAACCATCACGCTCCCAGGTTGCAATACCGCCAACCAGGTTTGCAATAGAAGTGAATCCGTTGGAAAGCAATTTTATAGCAGCCTCTTTGCTGTGGATACCAACACAATCAGCTAAAATTAGTGGCTTATTATTGGGAAGGGTTTTATACAACTTATCGAAAGCTGTAAAAGGACATTCCAGCTTGTTGCTGATACCAAAATCCTTGATGGCAATCTCATAATCTTCGCGAACATCAACCAGGATTGCGCCGTGCTGAATGCACGTTAAAGCTTGTTTTCCAGTAAGATGGAGAAGCCCATTAATTTCAAAACCCAGATTATGAAAGTCTTCCTTCATTTTTATGCGAAATAAATCCAAACGAAATAAAATCCGGTAAGGATAAATAAAACCGCTACTATCTGCCTGAACCAGACTTCAAAAGTTTTGATTTTATTATAAAACTTACCAATCCCGCCAATGCTGAAAGCAAGCAAATAGGAAAGTAGGATTACCGGCAAACCGGTAGCAATGGCAAAATCGGGCAACAAAACCAATCCGGCAGGTTGCGAAAGCACCATTGGCATAAGCATACCAAAATACAGCACGCCACTGTATGGGCAAAATGCCAGCGCGAAAATCATCCCAAGAAACAACGCGCCCCAACCGCTTCCCAATTTAACTTTGTCGGCCAAGCGCTGCATTATGGAGCCTGATGAACCTGGCAATTTGATAACGCCAAGCATAAATATGCCAATAACAATAAGCAGGGGGCCAATCCACTTTTCGCCATTGGCTTGAACCGCACGGCTAATCTGGAATTTGCTTGCCCCAAAGAAAATTATTGCCCCAAGAATTGTGTAAGTCAAAGCCCGGCCAAGTGTGTAGTAAAGCCCATTCAGGAAAACCCTGCGTTTATTCTCAACATCTTTGCTGATATAAGCCAAGGCCGTTATATTAGTGGCCAAAGGGCATGGACTTATGGCGGTCATCAACCCGAGCAAAAATGCTGTTAACAGCGGGAAAGTGCTTTGGTCTATTAGGTTTTGTAAGTATTGCATTTTTTTAATTTGAAAATTTGAGGATGTGGGGATGTGGGGATTTGGGGATGTGAGGATGCGGGAATGTGAGGATGCGAGGATGTAGGGATTTCGGAATTTGAATTGATTGTTTTATTGGGTAGATTTGGATGTTATGATTATTTTTGAAAGGATGTTGATAATTGATTGCAGTTTTCCCCTTAAATTCTCAGGATTTGGATAAGAAGGGGATAATTCACATAAGGTGAGCCAATATTCAGTTTCTCCAGCTTCCTTTGCCGCTATTTTCAATTTATGGATAAAATCTGCTTTGCTTTCGGCGTTTTGTGCCTCTCTCACATTTGCACCTATCGAGGTACCTGACTTTAATAATTGTCTGGAAATTATGAACCGCTTATGTTCTTCCAGTTTTTCGGAATAGGAAATAATTTCAAGAGCAAACTCAATTGAAAGCTTAACAATTAGGTTTTCATTTTCATTTTTCATAATTCAAATATGTGTTTAATGTTTCATTTACATTATGTTATATCTTGGTGGTAAGTGATTAATTGCGTGATATTAGTTATTGCACTGATTCACTGAATGGTAAAATTTGTTTTCAAATTAATCTCCACATCCCCAAATTTCCACATCCTCAAATCCCCAAATTTTCAAATTGAAATTTATTTCAAATTCTTCTCAATCTCTGCCTTCAATCCCGAAATAAACTTTTCTGCTTCGTTACGTGAATAACTGAAAGCGAAATTGGTAAAATCGGTAGTGGTTTCTTTTGTACCACTTACTTTTGTCAAAAACAGTGATGAACCATCGGCTTCGTATTTTTCAACCATTTTCAGGTTTTTTTCGTCCCCAATATCTAAAACCTGAAGGGTGATAGTGCCATCTTTCAATTGGTTGGCAAAATAGGTGTTCAGGGTTTTCTTCGTGTTGTCCTCAATCGAAATGCAGGTTGGGCAGCGGCGTTCGGAGTGGAAATAAACGATTTTGAGTTTGGTAGGTTTCTGGGCAAAAACGAAAGTTGTTGCAAGCAACAGAACAACTGCAAAAAGGAGCTTTTTCATGGTGTTTGTTTTAAAGTTTGTTATTTTGAAAGCATTTCTTTTATCTCTTTAACCGAAGGTACACGGCCATACATCAGCACTTTTTCATCCACAACTATGGCCGGTGTACGCATCACACCGTAACCCATTATTTTCACGATATCTTCTTCCTTAACTACAGTGGCATCAAGGTTAAGTTCTGCTACGGCTTCGCGGGTAGCTTTTTCCAGGTTTTTGCAATTGGCACATCCGGTGCCTAAAATTTTGATTTCCATTTTTTTTGTTATTAGTTATTGGTTATCGGTTATTAGTTATCGGTTTGTGCTTTCATGATTTTGGTTGACAAAAAAGACTAAACTTCTAATTCAACTGTTTGTAACTCAATTTTATTTTTTAGTTGACTGTATTTAACTTTGTATGGTCAGGTGA
>CAJAXK010000357.1 GCA_903946925.1 uncultured Bacteroidales bacterium
GGTAACAGGCGTTTGGCTCAATGGCGGGTGACGTGGTTAATTGAACATTTTACCTCTAATCAACTTTTGTGGTGTATTGACAGTTTAGTGCTCCGAAATCCGCCACTGCGCCAAGCGCCAAACCGTTGGCGGTAATAGTAAGAAAACCCAAAATCATGAGCAAACCGGAAATGAAACTACTAAAAAAAGGAGATGTTATTAGGACAAATCCACACGAAGGTTTCTGGGGAATAGCTGTTGTACTTTCAGAGAAAGAAAAAACACCTGAAAGGCATCCAATGTGCCATATTGCAATTACTCCATTGATATTTAGACATAAAGTAGGACTGGATGAAATTAATCTTAATGACCTGAAACCTCTTGTATTTGAAAGAATTTTCAGTTTGAAAGGGAAAGAAGAATTTTCAAGAAAAGAAATTTGCATCGGAGTGTATACACGAAGATATAAAGCGGATTTTGAGATAATTGGATCAATGGACTCATCAATAATTTATGATGGCCCACTCCCATTTGAGCCTTTGTCTGACTTAAAAATTAAATGGCCTTTATGTGGAGAGCCTACAGACGAACTAGGAAGAGACGCATATTTTAATTGGAAAAGAGAAAATGACGAAAAAAAATAACTACTACCGCCAACAGGCGTTTGGATCAATGGCGGGTGACTTGGTTAATTGAACATTTTACCTCGCATCAACTTTTGTGGAGTATTGACAGTTTAGTGCTCCGAAATCCGCCACTGCGCCAAGCGCCAAACCGTTGGCATTAATGCTTAAAATGAAGACACGACATCTGATAACATTAGCGATCTACTTGACACTTTTTGGTTGTCAATCGAATGAAGTCTATATACCCGACTTTAGCGAAAACATTGACTTTCAATATAGTGAGACTAAGTATATGGATAATCCTGACAAAAACGAGAATATTGTCTCAATAAAGTACTTCAACAAGCAAAACCAGTTAATCGAGCAGGTCGGACATGAATCCAGAGTAAAATACACTTATGACGCCAAAGGAAACTTGAAAGAGACATTTAGCTGTCGAATGTATAACTGCGACATCGGTTGGCGCTCAATTCTAGTGTACGACAGTTCTGGAAATCATATCGGAACATACATGACATTGGACACTCTGATCAATATGGATACGGTGAAAGTTGAGCAGGCAAAGTTCTACGACAACAAACAACTTCTCATAAAAGAACTTACCGACAGAGGAAAAGACGTAAATAACAACAAGTACGAATTTTGGAAATTCTATCAATACGAGAATGACCGAGTATTATCAGAAATTGAAACTAGAAATGGTGATACCGTCTGGGTAGGCGCATACGATTATAACAACAGTGGAAATCTTATCAGAATCAATCGCAAAAACAGAGAAAAATATAAGAATGAACAATTTGAATACGACAGATCAAATAGATTAATAAAGTGGACCATAGAGAGTAATGAATATCCTTTGACCGGTAACACCTCTTTTAGTGTGTGTAACAATACGACTACATATGAGTACAACGACAAGGGGCAATTAATTAGAGAAGTGACATACAACCATAAAGGAGACAAATACAGAACATTTATTAATCAATACAAGGACAAAAAATAACAAAGCACTAATGCCAATCGAGTAGACGGCCCCGCCAGCAAATACTGACGGGGTGCGCCTCTCACACCACTGTACGTACGGTTCTCGTATACAGCGGTTCATTAAGATGTGGGGCAATTTTCTCGTAATAAGTAAGCATAGCTTCATAGCCTCTCAAACGCAAACGTTTCAAAGTAATAGTAGTGATTAGGATTGGACTTTGGGCTACAGCCCATCCGCCTTTCCGTGTTCTGCTCCATGCAAAGGCATGTTCCTGATCAACACCCAAACGGATAAGGTTTTTCCTCTTCCTCTCTGGTTTCTTCCAGTTGTGCCAAATACAGTACCTGAGACGGTTTCGTATCCAGCCATCCATATCCTTCAGTTTACCCGAGATACTTGCTATTCGGTAGTACCCAAGCCAACCCCGGTGGAGTTCTTTCAGTTTATGGATGCGCTCGTCGAACGTTGCCGGAGTGGTTTTCCGGGTGATGGTTTTGATTTTCAGCTTTAGGTTGTTCCATCCTTTCTCGCTTACCACTAATTGGTATTTGCCCTTTTCCCCTTTCACATAGGTTGGCACAAACCCGAACCCCAATACTTGGAAGTTAATGGGTTTGCGTATGCCGCTTTTCTCCCGGTTGATGGGTAACTTCAATTTGTTCTTTAGGAACAGATAGATTTCGTTTCCTGTCTTTCGGGCTGAGGATTTGCTTTTAGTGTAAATACTAAAATCATCAGCATAGCGGACATATCGAAGTCCCCGCTTTTCCATTTCTTTGTCCAACTCGTTCAGTATGATGTTGGATAGCAATGGACTGAGCGGACTTCCCTGTGGTACACCTTTGCGGCGTTTGATCAGTTTGCCATCTTTCCAGATGGGTACTCTTAGCCATTTGCGGATAAGGCGTAAGGTGAGGGGGCATTTTACCTTGCGGTACAATAACTGCAACAGTATACTATGATCAACTTCGTCAAAGAAGGTTTTTAGATCAATATCAACTATATGGGATAAGCCTGAGTTGATGTATTGCTGTGCTTTCAGTACTGCTTGCTGTGCGTTGCGGTTAGGTCGGAAGCCGTAGCTGTAATCCTCAAATTCCATCTCGAACCTGATTGCTATAGCCTGTGATACCGCTTGTTGTAACATGCGGTCTACCACAGTGGGAATACCCAGAAGGCGGGTTTTTCCCTTACCCTTAGGTATTTCTACCCCCCGGATGGGTTGTGGCAGGTATTTGCCAAGGCGGATTTCGGATTCGAGGCGTTCCCTGTTTTCTGTCAGGTAGGCGTACAAATCTTTTACCGGCATCCCGTCCATGCCTGCCGAACCTTTGTTCGACACCACATGGCGAAGCGCCTGCATTACGTTCCTTCGGTTCAATACCTGTTCAATCATACGGTTTTCAAATTACTTCGTTTGTCCTGTCCCGCTTATAACAAGGCTGGCGAAGCCTCCTTGTTTAATTTGGAACATCTTAATGTTCAGCCCTTCACTGTGCATCTCTGGTGTTGGATAAACCGGCTGGTTCAGTTCGCTCGACCACCGAGTTACTATCTTTCAGTTCATACCATGCTCAATTACTATGGCTTCTGCTGACTTCCCGGTGTATTACGCGAATACTCCGGGATCTCCCCTGGTAAGAGCTTCTTCCTTCCTCCAATTCCTGCGGTATCTACATAGCTGCTTTTCTTGTAATCATTGGGCGTTGCAAAGATGTGCTTGCTTACCCAAACAGGTATGCCTCATATACCGTTCCTGTTCGTCAGTACCGGATTTTGCAGTCTGGCTTCCTTCACTGCTGCCGTCACCGGCAACCAGCTTGCCACTTGCTAATACTTCCCCGCTTTAATCAGGGCGTTTAAGGGACTTGCACCCTCTGGAAAAATATACCCACTTCGTATGCTAAAGAAAAATTTGTATTTTTGAGTTTTTTCTCAAGCTTTGAGGTGGGTGCACTGCTCATGCAGGGCACACACAAACGCTATAGCAAATGCGGGGTTGCGTGCACGTTGAAACATTTGAAATCTTTACATACATTTGTGCTGGCAGACAGTTGAGCAACAATTTAATCCCGCACTTGCCATAGCGTCATCCGTCAGCAGAATACATATTCTCAAAAAAACCCAAAACTATTCCCTATTAAGCCTGCATTTTTGCCCTTCAATTTCTGCACTAAGGTGCGATTTCAAATAAAATCCATAATTTTCTAATCTGCAAACGATTGCGCTAAAAGCTTATGTTTTAGATGGATAGTTTTCTCATATCTTTGCGAAAAAAATCCATACATGAAGCACACAACATTAGTACTGATCGGTATTTTACTTCTAAAAACTGCATTCACCCAAGTTACTATCGACCATGTGGAACCGCCTAACTGGTGGACCGGCATGAAAAGCAATTCCCTGCAATTGATGATACATGGCAACGATATCGGCAAAACCAAACCATCGCTCGAATACGCTGGGGTGAAAATTAAAGATGTTGCCAATGCCGGCGACGATTACTTATTCATTGACCTTGCGATTAGCAACAGCGCAAAGCCTGGTTCCTTCACAATTTCGTTCAAAGAAAAGGACGTTGAAGTGGCAAGCCGCAAATACGAACTCAAAGCCAGGCTCGAAGGTTCGGCAAAACGCGCAGGGTTCAACACTTCGGATATGATGTACCTCATTATGCCCGACCGATTTGCCAATGGCGACCCTTCCAACGACGATATGCCCGAAATGTTGGAAAAAGCTGACAGAAGCAATCCAAACGGGCGGCACGGCGGCGACATAAAAGGGATTGTTGATCATTTGGATTATTTGAAAAACCTGGGCGTTACCACAATCTGGTGTACCCCTCTTCTGGAAAACAATATGCCAGCCTACACCTACCATGGTTACGCTGTTACCGATTTATATAAAATTGACCCACGCTTCGGCACCAACCAAAGCTACCGCGAAATGGTTGAAGCCGCCCATTCAAAAGGGCTGAAAGTGGTTATGGATATGGTTTTCAATCATTTCGGTACAAATTCGTACTGGATGAAAGACCTGCCGCAAAACGACTGGGTGAACCAATGGCCTGAATATACCCGTTCCAATTATCGCGGCGGAGTACTTTCCGATCCTTACCGTTCGCAATACGACGAAAAGAAAATGGCAACCGGTTGGTTCGATACAACAATGGCCGATTTTAACCAGAAAAACCCTTATGTGGCCAAATACCTGATCCAAAACAGCATTTGGTGGGTTGAATTTGCGGGTTTGGATGGCATTCGGCAAGATACGTACCCGTATTCCGACAAAGATTTTATGGCGGTTTGGATGAAAACCCTCCGCGACGAATATCCAAACCTGAATACTGTTGGCGAGGCCTGGATCAATTACCCGCCACAGGTTGCTTATTGGATGGACAATAAAGATAATAAAGATGGCTACCGTTCCTATTTATCGCATGTTTTCGATTTCCCGTTGATGGGCGCCATTCAAAAAGCGTTCAACGAGGGCGATGGCTGGGATACAGGTTTGGCGCGTTTGTACGAATTGCTTTCGCAGGATTTCCTTTACAGCGACCCATCGAAGCTCATTACTTTTGCCGACAACCACGATATTGA
>CAJAXK010000358.1 GCA_903946925.1 uncultured Bacteroidales bacterium
AACACGCTTATCGAAAATGTAAAGGGGTTAAAGGAAGTGCTTGATAATAAAACATTTGTAAAGTTATCTAACAGCCAAATGCAGAATATCAAAGAAATTTCGGAACATATTTCCATTGTCCGACAGTTGGTTTCCGAAATGGTTGAAAAACGCAAAAAAGCAAATAAAATTGATAACACCGCCGAAAAGGCAGAAGTTTATAACTTAGAGGTGTTACCGTTTTTTGAAAAAATAAGATATCATGTTGATAAGCTGGAACTGCTAGTAGATGATGAATTATGGCCTCTGCCTAAATACAGGGAGTTGTTGTTTATCAAGTAATTAAAAAGGATTTATAGTAATTCAATTCTATAATCCTCTGCTTTTGCAGAATAAAACCTCGCATTTTACCTTTTGGTTTAAGGTGAGGTTTATTTGTTTTCTGCCCTTTCAAAGGTGGTTTCGTACTTTTTTCGTTTCAATGAGTAGACTCAAATTTCCTAATGTAGTGTACACTCTGAAACGTACTTTGGTCGTCCTGAAAAGATGAAACCTTAATATCAAAGGCTTCACCGTTGTTAGCCAAGGCGAACGATGAAACTGGTGGGCGAAAACCGCAGTGTCAACTTCTCCCTGAAAGGGCTGAATGATTAGTTTGATGAAATTCAGCCCTTTCAGGGCTGTGCTGTCTCTTCTTTTTTTTCGTGGGTTTCACCCATGGTTATTGAAATCCCGCCCCTTTAGGGCTTTTTTCGTTGAAAGAGGCTTCCCGAGTGGACTCAATTTTCATTTTATCTCATTATCTCATTTTCAAATTTTGAGTACACTCCGAAAAACCTAAAAAAGAAAACTACGGAGACACCTAGAACACAGAGAAACACAGAATATTGTTAATCAGCACTATATACTTCGTGAACTTAGCGAAGCGGTATCACGAACACTTTAAAAACAAGCAATCGTGAGTACACTTAGAGGTTCATTACCTTAATGGTAAAAAAACTTTTTGGAGTGGACCCAATTTTCAAATTCCCAAATTCTCACATTTTCAAATTTTCACATCCCCACATCTCCAAATTTTCACATCCCCACATCCCCAAATTTTCAAATTATCGCATTATTCAATCTCCACCTCACTTACAAAAAGCCATGCTTTTTGGCCTTCGCCAGGATGCGTTGCAGGGCAGGTTCCAATATTGGTGGCTTTAATACGGATATAGCGGGTACTGATGTTTTCAAAATTCCGTGCAAGCATCACCGTACCGTCAAGCCGTATGTCATCGGTGTCGGCAGGGTAAAAGGTTGTGAGCAACTTATAGGTTGATCCATCGTCGGAGGCATAATATTCAACCGCGGTTGGTAGAAAAATCCATGAAACCGGCATTTGTAGCACATAAATACCAAGGGTATTCAATGGTTTCACTTCACCACGATCAACAGTTACTTCAAAATCTTCGCCCTCGAAGCCCATCCATTGCTTATTGGTGTGAATTGAGGAGCCAATCAAGCCATCGAACAGACCAGAAGTTCCTAATCCCGGATATTTAGGATTTGGTTGAAGGCTTAATGTGGCGGATTTTACCCCTTGTAAAAATGTATATACCCGTGTAATAACCTGACTCGAATTAGCTTTTGAAATGCTAACCGCTTTAAGCGTACAATTTTTGCCAATAGTAAAAGGGGATGTGTATTTTTTTGATGCCGCTCCCGGTATTGAACCATCAAGGGTATAAAATATATCGGTGGAGGTTGCAGTTGTTGTCAATTCTATTTGTTGCGGCCCGGTGAAAGAACCCTCGGCTAGTGAGCACCAAGGTTTTGGCACATACTGATTAGGTTTTGAAACAGCAGATTTTGTGCTAAATACTTCGTTTACAGGTTTCCCAATCCATTCTGCTGGTGTTTTAATCCCGAGTATTTTGGCAATAGTTGGCGAAGTGTTAAATAAATCGTTTGCCGACTCCAATAACGCGTTTTTTTTAATTCCTGGCCCAACAATAATCCACGGGACTTCAATTTCGACCATGCTTTCGCCTCCATGGCCGAACCCAATCCCTCCATGATCGGAGGTTATGATTATGGTTGTATTTTGTTCCAAACCAAGTTCCTTAATTCCATCCACTATTTTCCCGACCTCGGTATCAATATCATTTATTGATTGGAAATACGCCGGTGTCCCAAAGCCTTTGTTGTGCCCAACTTGGTCAGGATAACCATAATAGATAAATGTAAAAAGAGGTTTTTCTTTTTTTAAATAGTTTAGGGCGATAGAAGTTATCATTACATGTCCCTGCACAAACTGCTCTTTGGAAATGTATTTCTTGTTCACAAAAGTGCCAAGCCAATCCCAATCGTAAAACATGGCAGTAACAGCTTTTGGCAATTGCTTTCTAATCAAGGTGAAAATAGACGGAAAATATCCATCTTCATCCTTTGTGGTTGGTTCGATGGTATGGTTGCTCAAGCTCCAATTGTTTGATGTTGCACCATGCTGCTCCGGTCCGGCACCCGATAAAATACTGGCCCAGTTTGGTGCACTAACGGATGGCATTACGCTTCTTGTTTTAAGGGAAATTACGCCTTGGCCGATCAATTTGTTTATTGCCGGCGTGTTGGCATATTGCAAGCTTTCTGCCGACAAACCATCAATTCCGATAAGGATAACATGTTTTGACGAGCTTGGCTGGGCAATTAAAAAAACATAGTGGAAAAGCAGAAAAGCTAGCAGCAAAAGGTTTTTGTATGATTTCATTTTGTTTGGCATTTTATTAAAGGTTGTTTCCTTAGAGGCTTATAGTCAGTTACATACAATCATTTTGCCCAATATCTGCATAAGCGGGCATATTTGTATCGTGGTGAATGGTTTGTTTACAAAAGCAAAAGGCAGATATTTCCAACTAAAACAAATAAATTTCACCTTGCAGCTTATAGTTGCTTATGCATAGAAATCTATTGGCTAAAAGCCTAAGTTGTAGAAAAGGTTAACTGTTTGTTTTTCAATACCTTTCATTTATCATTGAATCTACAAACCTGGCAATATCGGTATTTCCCGAAAAAACTTTGTCGAGTTGCAGCATCATGTGGTATTTTGGTTCGGGCATATTGCTTTCGGCCAATTTTTCAAGAATAATGCTCATTGCAATCCTGCCTTCGAGCACTACTTTGTTCGGAATTCCTTCGTTGAAAAAACCTTTACCTATTAGTAAACCCAAGGTTCGGTTGCGGCTCAGGTCGTTAAGCGCAGTTAGTCCAAAATCGCCTATTCCGCAATAGTGGAACATGGTATCCTCGTGCCCGCCAAAATGGAGAAGTATGTTGCGCATTTCGCTGAAAGCCCTTGTAAACATCATAAACCTTAGGTTTGGAGAATTAAAGTGTGCGTCAACGATGCCTATTAAAATAGCATAAATATTTTTAAGTATGCTAAGTATTTCAACGCCAAGCAAATCGGACGAAAGGTCAACAAACAGATTTGTCCCGTCGAACAGTGGCTCCAATTGTTTGCACAGCTTTATATCAGTCGATGCTAAGGTGAAGGAAGTAGGGCTGTTGTTGATGATTTCGCGGGCAAAGGAAGGGCCTTTGAGGGCGCAAACCGGATTTGAAAGATGTTCGGCAAGGCACTGGGAAATAATCTGCTTATGGCATCCAAAGCCTTTGGCAAGGTTAAGGATGGTGGCAGATTCGGGCAATAGTAACCTGATTCCCTGAATGTATTCGACCACTGCGGCAGAGGGCAAAGCAATAAAAACCAAATCTGCTGCTTTAAGGATACCCTGATCGGTTGTTGCCTTTAAAGTTTGTGCAAGCCTGATATTTGGAAAATATTTTTGATTTACATGCAATTCGCTAATAGAGTTTACAACATCTTCTTCGATGGATAACAAACTAACGTTCAAATCGTTGCGTACTGCAAGAGCATTACCTAATGCAGTGCCTATGGCACCAGCACCAAGAAAAACTATATTTTGCATTTCTTTCATTTAGTATAATATTTTGAGTTCAACTATTAATTTGATTTGGGAATAGGGGAGACCAATAGTAAAAGATAGAAAAGACTGTAAAACTTTTCTGCTTAGATTTTTGAAAGCCCTATTTTTTCACCAAACGCTTTAAGTTTTCGGATAACAGCCCAAAGTTACGCCATTTATCCCAACCGCCCCTTATCCTATCAAGTTCAACTGTTTCGTAAAATTTAAAAACATAGAGCAAAAATGGGAAGGAAGCCACTAAAAGCGATTTTATTGCAAGTCGGGGAATAACATTTAATGGATTGATTAGCAATGAAATCCCATAAATGGCAGCGGCAATAGTCAACATTAAAGCAATGCGTTTCAACTCATAAGGGATTGGATAAACCTTTTGGGAATAATAAAGTGTTAGTGCGAAAAATACAAGCATCGAAAGCGTTTTTGAAAGTGCCGCACCTTGAATTCCCATCAAACGGATGAGTATGTTATTAAGAATCAGGTTTAATGCCCATGTTATAACAACTGTTACCGCTATTACTTTTGTTTTCTTCGAAATGCTTAGTCCCGTTGTGGCCACATCCTTCATCATACCAAAAATAATGGAATAAATGATAAACGGGAAAATATACCAGGCATCGAAATATTCAATCCGTTTTGCAAAAAGTTTAGTGATTTCCATACCAAAAACCATCATCCCTAATCCAAAAATCATCGTGCCAAAGGTATAATAAGTCAATAATTTAGCATAAAAACGTTTATTGCCGGGTGCATTCATCATTCGGTAAATCATAGGCTGAATGGCAAAATTCACCGAAGTGATCAAGAAAACATTCAACGTGTTTGCAAGCTTGAACCCATACGAATACAATCCAACATCAGCCATATTTCCAAGAGCTTTGAGCGAATAACGATCATTTACATTTAACATGACCAATGCAACACCCGACATAAACAATGGAAGGCAAAATGCCAACATATTGCGCAACAATTCAGTCTCGAAGTGGAAAACCATGTTTTTAAAAGTAAAGCGCAACAATACCGCTGCAAACGCAACACTGCCAACTATTTGTCCGTAATAAATCCCTTCGATTCCAGCTTTTCGGTACCCTACAAAAAAAACTGTAACAGTCAGACTGAAAATAAGTTGTACCACGTTGGCAAGCGTAAATAACCAAGGTTTTTCTTGTAAACGCAACAATGTGTTAGGCATAACCAAAACCAATTGAAGCAACGACGACATCAACATCAACCTGATCAGATTGCTATAATCAGGCGAATTCAGCAGCAAGCGTGATACTATTTCCAGAAATGGCAATGAAGCAAAATAGGCAAAAACCACAACACCAATTTGAAAAAGCGTAACCGTGAAAAACAAGGATTCTTTCTTCCTGTCAGAGGTTTGGTCCCAATACCAGCGAAAAAAAGCAGAATAAAGAGATAATCCAAAAAATGACATCACCACTGCCGCGCTTACTTCCAACAATCCCAAAACCCCAAACTCTGCCACCGAAAAATTCTGTGTATAAAGAGGAATAAGCACGAAGCCAGCCAGTTTGGTTGACAAAGTACCTAATCCATAAATGGCAGATTGGCGAAAAAGCTTACGGAGATCAGCTAACATCCATGCTGGTTTAAAAGCGGGTAAAGGTAATGAGAAATGTGGTAATGCGATAATTCGATAATGTGGGAATGCGATAATGTGGGAATTTGAAAATTTGAAAATGTGGGAATTTGAAAATGAACCCTTCGAGTGGTTTTTTATCAACCCTCGAAGCGGTTCATCTTAATGTGATAGCGCGATAATGTGGTAATGTGATAATGAACCCTTCGAGTGGTTTTTATCAACCCTTAAAGAGGTTCATTTTCTATGAATGGTTTTTACCAATCCTCGAAACGGTTCATTTTAAACCATAGAAGGCTGCGTTTTTGCCTTTGTTCATCATTGATGATATCGGTGAAATTGACATGCCTGCAAAGGTTTGAAATGCTTTTATAAATGGGTTCAAAACCTATAAAGGATATAACTTCAGGCCATTTTCAACCGAAATTATTTTCTCGAGATTTAAACTTGGCTATAACGGAAAAAAATAGTAATTTTATAGGTTAATTAAAAAATAGGATATTGCATTACCCAAACAAGAAAAACCTTACCAATGCAAACACATATACGCTCATTTTCAACTTATTGCCTATTTCAAAAAAGTAAACTCCCACGGATTGCGCAACACGCGCTGATAGCCTTATTTATAGGTTTCGCTTCGCAAAAAGCAAGTTTTGCCGAGGGTACCAAGCAATTGGAGCCTTCGCAAAACCCAAAACTTAGCAAACAGTATTGCAAACTATACTTTAACAACGATGCCCAAAGAATTGATTTTGCAAATGTCGGATGCCTCGAAGTGGAACGACTGAACATTTATATCAGCAATCCTGCAACCGAAAAAATTTATATCGGCATTGGTAATTTTCATGAGTATGGCGATACATTGACTCCTGCAACCGGAAATTTTAAGTTTGCCGTGCGTGATCCAGATCAATTGGAAGTGCCAGGCTTTGCTTTGGCCCCAGTTCCAACGTCGGGAACAGGCTTTATTTCAAGTTATCCTCAGGCAATTGCAGGCCCTAATATTAGTGGCAGTGTTCCAACAGGATACACACCTTTTGTAATAACCCCTACAAAGGTTGGAAATTATTACATTGAGTTTTCCAGGGATGGCGGTTTTTCTGCCAACAATGGCTATGATTTACGTTTTCTTGATATTACTGTTGCACAAGGTACTGTTCCAGTTGATGGAGGGAGATTATGGAGCAAAGCTTGGCAGTTAAGTTCAGGATCAACAAACACTACTGGCGGCAATGGAAGAATGTCGTATGCCAAGTTTTATAGTTATTCAACTGATCAGATTGTTACCAAACTTGATTGCAATGGCTTTGCCGGTGGTGCATTTGTAATTTATTGCAATCCAACAGGAACAGGCACTTCAGGTGTTTGGACTAATGATAGGAAATCTATCACAACTTCGTCGGGAACCCAGGCAATAACTTTAGCCCAGTACAAGCTTTTTCTTCAGGATCCAACCATTTTTGCTACTGGCCAGTTTGGCGAAATTTGTAATACTTCCCAACAAGCCAATTGCGATGGTTCTATTGATATTAAAATTAAAGTCAACAAACCGGGTAAGATAGAGATCAAAATCGATATTGATCCTGTTGGGGTTGGAAATGAAGATGTTACACTTACACAAGATGTATTGGGCAGTACCGACTGTTCATTGGAAGAAACGATCCATTGGAATGGAAATAATGGTATGGGGCAGCCTGTATTAGGTGGGGTAGGTGTTTCGATGGTTACCAATTATCTAAACGGACTAACAAATTTACCTTTAGGCGATATTGAAGATTCACCACAAGGAATAAAAGTTGATTTGGTCAGGCCACCAAGTCCAACAGGAAGTTCAAAACTTAATATTTACTGGGATGACAGTAACATTTCATGCGGTTTTTTCGGTAACCAAAAATTTGGGACTGTTAACGATGTAACCGGCTGTATTTATTCAGGAACACCAACTCCTTCAGGATGCCACCAATGGCTATCAGGCGCTGCTTGGTGCACTGGCGACCAATTTGGCGATACTAGGACAATCAATTCGTGGTGGTATTATTTAACTACAGCCAATAATACCTTGGAACTGGATTTTATCCGTACACCCGAAACCCCCACTATTTCACCAACTGGGCCAACTGCCGTATGCCAGGGGCAGCAAGGGGTTGCTTTTTCAATTCCTGCAACGCAATCGCCATCGGCAACTTCGTTTGTTTGGGTTCTGCCCATAGGCGCTACTATAGCTACAGGTAACGGCACCAATGCTATAACTGTCAATTTAAGCCCAACCATCGTCCCGGGCACTTACGAAATCAAAGTTTATGGCGTTAACGCAAGTTGTGGCGATGGACTGCCATCACCGGCCCTTACCATCGCGGTAAGCAACAATGTTTTGCCAACTATAAACGGACAACAAATTGTTTGCAATAAAACCACCCAGACTTATACATGTCCTTCAGCAGTAACCAATTGGGTTTGGAATTTGCCAACCGGTGGTGGTACAATAACAAATGGTGCCGGAACAAATACCATAACCGTTGATTGGACTTCGGCTGGAAGCCATACAATTGAATTGACGTCAACCGATCCTGTATGTGGTGTCCGCTCAACAAACCATCAGGTAACTGTAAACCCATTGCCAAATGTAAATTTCAGTTATTCAAATAATTGCGCTGGGGAAACGGTTCTGTTTACTAACCTTGCCAGCATTTCTTCTGGTTCTATAAATCAGTGGAACTGGGATTTTGGTGATGGGAATTCGCAATTGGTAGTTTTTCCAAATAGTCCAAATGTAAGTCATATTTATGCTGCTGGAGGCAATTACAATGTTGTATTAACAGCAATTTCAAATGAAACATGCACACACGATACAACCATTTCGGTACCTATAACAGTACCTCCAACAGCAAATGCTGGACCAGCAACGGCCACTATTTGCGCGTCGGGCACATACATACCTGTTTCAGCAACAACTTCCCAAAGTCCTTCCTTGGTTTGGCGAAGTTCGGGAACAGGTACTTTCAACGATACAACCACCTTGCACCCTATTTATACACCATCTGCTGCCGACACTACTGCACGGACAGTTACCCTAACCTTAGTTGCAAAAGGCAATGGGGCTTGTGATCCAACTTCGGATTTTATCATCTTAAATATAAACCCGCTTCCATCAGCTTATGCCGGATTGAACGGTGCTACCTGTCAGGGAATTAATTACGCAGTCCTTGGAGCAAGCGCAACAGATTACACAACTGTTAGTTGGATTGAAAATGGACCAGGGACCCTAATAAATGCTAATACACTTAACCCAACGTATGTGCCTGCGGTTGGTGAAAATGGTTCGGTTACCCTCAGGCTAACTGTACATGGTGCCAATACTTGCAGTGCCGATACTGCTTTTTCGACACGAACATTGTTGGTAAACCAGTTGCCGGAAGTTAATGCAGGATTGGATGCCACTATTTGTGCAGCAAATACTGCAACGCTAAATGGATCGCAAAGCAATAGTTCACCATGGGTTTGGTCAAAACCTTTGGGTAGCGACGGTACTTTCGTTAATCCAAATTCATTGAATGCGATATTTTCACCAGGTCCGAATGATATTGCAGCCGGCGTCGTTACGCTTACCCTAACGGGAAATGGGAACGGGGCCTGCCTTGGACTTTTCGACAGCGACCAAATGATATTGACAATTGATCCGCTACCAGTAGCAAATGCTGGAGGCACTGGTGGCAGCGATGCTTTCTGCGTTCTTGATCCTATTCCTGTATCTGGAGCATCTGCTTCAAAGTATTCAAGTTTAAATTGGACTGCTGGCGATGGCAACTTTAACAGCAACAGTATTTTGGCACCAACTTATATGCCTGGCAATTTGGATTTTAATGCCGGAACAGTTACTTTGACTTTAAATGCGCAAGGACGATTGGCCTGTGCCAGCCAAATAGCAACTTCGAGCAGGGTTTTCAGTGTTACGCCTTATCCTTTGGTAAGCGCTGGTCCCGATGATTATATTTGTTCAAATGCTCCTGTTTATACATTTAATGGACAAGGCAACAATTATGATCCTTCCCTTATCCAATGGTCTCAATCAGGAGGCAATACCCCGTTCGCCCCAACAGGCACTTTTAACCCTACATACACCTTGACGGGTTCCGATTTAACAACCCTTAATCTGAATATATACTTTACACTTAGTCTACAAGGTATTGGAAATTGTGCAACAGTAAATGTCACCGATGAGGTACTTTTAAAAGTGGATCCCACACCATTGAGCAATGCAGGTCCCGATGATGAAATTTGCGGTCAGAGGCCATATCAACTCAATCCTACTGCTCTCTACCAAACTACTATTCATTGGATAACTTCCGGAACAGGGCATTTTAGCGATACAACAGCACTCGCGCCCACTTATACGCCAAGTCCTGCCGATGTTGGGAATACGGTTGTGCTAACCCTTGACCTTTCAGGCTGTAAAAGCTTAACTGGCGGTGATTTTATGTGGCTTACAGTCCACCCGGATCCTTCCGCCACCATGCTTGGGACTACTGGTATTTGTGAAGGTACTTCCACCAACATCAGCATTGCACTTACAGGAACACCACCTTGGAATGTAACTTATACCGATGGACTAAACCCTGTTACAATTACCACAAATACAACACCTTACATCTTTACTGTTAGACCTGATTTGGCAACAACATGGTCGTTGGTTTCAGCAAATGACCAATTTTGTAATGTTCCAACCGACTCCATCCATGGTTTTGCCGCCATTTCGGTAAATCCATTGCCAGATATTTTTGTAGTAACCGGTTCAAACGGAGGTTATTATTGCGAAGGCGATACAGGTGTGCTTTTAGGTTTGAACAACTCGCAAACCGGGATGGAGTAC
>CAJAXK010000359.1 GCA_903946925.1 uncultured Bacteroidales bacterium
ATGCAACCTGTGTGGCAACCACAAAAGTGGTATTTCCGGCAGTTGAGGTTACGCTTTGCACTGGCGGCGTTACAGTCAGTGTTACCGGGGTGCCATCAATCGTTATATCATCAACACAAACCCCATGGCCATATTTCTCCGTGCCTTCAAAGGCGATATAGTATTCAGCCGATGGGTTTGGCAACGCAATGGTTTCCATGGTCCATGCCGCAATATTGGCTGTGTAGGTAGCAAGGATATTCAATGCTCCTGTAGCTGAAGTACGGTAATAGACCCTCATTTCGTCCTGATCCGGCGACCAAAGTGCCTGTGTATGCCAGAAAGTAAGGGTGTTGTTCACACGATTGCTCAGGTTAAATGCCGGCGAAATCAGTTTTGAAACATTAACTGTACCCGTAGCACCTTCGTAAAAACGTGCATTGTACGTCCCCGAATGGGCAGTGGCCGGCGAACCTCCATAACCACCCGTGGCACAGCCCCATTGTAGTGTGCCAGTAACATATTGTTGCGACCAGCAAAGAGGGATATTCCCAAAATTCTCGAAATCCTCGGTGTAAGGGAATGAACCCACTGCTGCACAAAATGTATTCGATTCGCTTGCTTCAGGAGGCTGTTTGTAACAATACAATGGTGTGTTGTACTCGAACAAATTATAATAGTACATGGTGCCGGGTTGCAGGTTTGTTAACGAACAACTGCTTCCTGTACCACTGTAAACCACAAAATTGCCGGTTCCAATTTCCTGCCCGGTACCAAAAATTGTATTGCCACCATAGGCAACCCCGTTAACCGGATAGGATGAAACCGGAGCATCAGCACTTGCCACAACAATAACCCCATTCCCCGAACCCCGTGTCCAGGTTAAATCCATGGTTGTGGTGGTTACTGCGGGTGTCTGGAAGTTCGAAACCTGGATTAATGGTTCAGTACAAACCGCGCTAACACTTACATCGTCAATATACCAGAAATCGTATTGATAAAGGTTGCCCGAAACGGTAAAGGCAATATAGGTAGTTGCACTATTCAGATTGCTTAAAACGGTTGTTGCAACTGTTGATGCTGCTATATTGGTGGCTGTGGTGGCAACAGTCCATGCTTCATCCGTCCATACAACCCCATCTGCCGACGACTGGATTTTAAGTGTGGCACCTACGCCGAAAGCATTTAACATGTGTTTGAACGACAAATTCAATTGCGAAACACCTATAGTGTTAAACGCAGGCGTTACAAGTCTCGTAACGCCAGGTGAAACCGTCTGCCAACTCGATTTCATTTCGTTTGCGACACTACCAGCATTTGCTGAAACCGAAACGCTCCAATTATTTGTTGCACCTGTGCCTTCGTGCTGTTCGGACCAACACATTGGAAAAGTTATATCAGCAAACGACTCTGAAAAAGGCAAAGCCAAAGCTGGGCATTTTGTTGTAAATTGAACATCAGGCCCGTAAAAAGTCCCATGAGCATTGGTGGCATAAGCCCTTACATGGTAAATTGTGCTATTGCTTAACCCGCTAAGTGAGCTGGTGAAAACCCCACTGCCACTACCGTCAACGGTATGGTATCCTGTGGCTAAAGGGTTCAATGATGTTCCCCAACAAACCCCACGAGTTGTAATAGCCGAACCCCCATCAAAAGTTATTTCCCCACCACTTTGGGCCGTTGTTAGCGTAATCCCGCTTATTGCCGTTGTTGTTAAAGCAACAGTCGGAGATTGAACCAATGTTACCACAACTGGTTCAAGTCCCAACACGGAAAACGTGATATTTGCCGTGCGCGATAGGTTCGTGAGGTTTTGTAAGAAATTAGCTACCAAAGTTCCATTTCCGTTTCCTGTTGGGGTTACTGTACACCAATATGCGTCACTTGTTGCCGTCCAGGGCGAGATAGTTGTTACCAAATAATTGGCTGATCCTGAAAAGGACCAAACATTTTGGGTTAAAGGGGTTACACTCAAAGTAGAGCCGTTGCCAGCTTGTACTATTATAACGTTTATGGGTGGAGTGCCACTTGCAGAAACCGTAATAGTTGCAGTCCGGGCAAGCGAGGAAGAATTTGCACTCCCTGTTGCAGCTAGTGTTCCATTTCCAATTCCCGATGGGGTAACCGTGCACCAGGCGGCATCACATGATGTAGACCAATTTGTACTGGAATTTACTGTAAAGTTAACAGTACTTCCTGCCTCAGCAGCCATGTTTTGAGTAGGAGGTGTAACACTTAAAAAGTTCTCGGAACCTGTTATCTGTAGATTATCAATATACCAATAATCATAATTTAAGAGGTTGCCCTCAACAGTAAATGCAATAAAGGTAGCAGGCGAGTGCAGGTTATTTAAAATTGTGGTATTTACGGTTGTTGAAGGAATATTTTCACTTGTTAAAGCTAATGACCAGGCTTCATCTGTCCAGGTAATACCGTCTGGCGATGATTGTATTTTCAGGGTTGTTCCGGTACTGTATCCATCAACCATGTGTTTAAAGCTTACGTTTAACACCGAAAAAGAAGTCGTGTTTAGCGGTTGTATTATCATACGGGTAGTCCCCGAAGTTATAACCTGGTAGCTTGATTTCAATTCGTTTGCAGAGCCGCCTGCATTGGTGGTGGTTGAAATTGTCCATTCGTCAAGGACCCCAGTGCCAATGTTCTGTACAGTCCAGCAGGCTGGTATAGTGGATGCTGAAAATATTTCGTTCAGCGGTAGCGTTGCCGAAGCACAAATTGTAGTAAAAGAAAGTTCATTCCCGTAAGCTGTCCCACCGGCATTGGTTGCATAAGCCCTTATAAAATACGTTGTTGTAGGCAACAAACCAGTTATTGAGCTAACAAATGTTCCCGATCCCGGCCCATCGGTTGTATGATCGTCAGCAATAGTCGGCTCTGATATTGTTGACCAACAAACCCCTCGCGCCAAAACTGTTGAACCGCCATTGGAAGTAATAATCCCGCCAGCAGATGCGGTAGAGGCACCAATTAACGAAGCTGCAGTTGTGGAAAGTGTCGGGAAATTTATTGTGGTAAAAGTGTATTCGTTTCCGTAGGCTGTGCCAAAAGAATTGGTTGCATAAGCCCTAACGAAATAAGTTTTTGAAGGCAATAAGCCCGAAAGGTTTGATGTAAATGCTCCACCACCGGTTCCATCACTGGTAAAGCCATCTGCTAAATTTGGCTCGGAAATGGTATCCCAGCAAACACCCCTGGCTGTTATTGGCAAAGCTCCGGTAACAGTTGCCTGCCCCCCGCTGCTTGCAGTGGTAATCCCAATATTCGAAACTGCAGTTGTTACAATGAGTGGAGGCAGATTGGTTAAGGGAGCATCCGTTACTGTAATATTCCTTAATTCGAGCCGGCTCATATTGGTGGTATTGCCTAATGTGATGCTGCTTGGCCAAATACCATCAGAATCGGTATTAAATCCACTTAAAACATTGGCAGATGTTCGGGCTTCTACCCTCCTTACCCCTGCTGGATTATTGGCACCAATTGGCACAACGGCAGGATAATCACCAACTGCACTTGTGCCAGCTTGCATGTAAATATCATTAATTTGGGTGTTGAGCTGCGAATTCGCTGCCTGTGTGGCATTGGCTTGCCTTACCTGATATGAAAACAATGGGTCGCCAGTTCCGCTTTCGTTATCGAACAACAGAACATACTTGCCAGTTACCGAAGGGTCAGCAGAACCTTTGATGTAAGCGCCATCGTCGTTGGTGGCAGCGGTCATAGCTGTGGTTGCCACATCAAGGCAGGTAATTATTTTACTTCCCGAAAATTGAGGGGTTCCAGGGCTTGTTGCAGTTGTAAATGCGCTAATTCTAATTAAATGCTGCTGCCCAGGTAAAAATCGTGTAGAATTACCTGTAGGTTGATAGACCAGCCAAAAAGGCCCGCTACTTCCGGAGGCATCAGTAACAAAACCAGTGGTATCTATGGAACCAGATCCGATAAATGCAGCTCCATCCCAATAATTACCAGCGCCATAAGATGATACAGAGCCAGTGGTTAGTTCGAGGCCGGCACGGATTCTATAGGTTGTCAAAGGAGTAAGGCCATCAAATTTCACGCATACTGCGAAAGCTGACCTTGCATTGTTAACTGCGGTGGCAGTTTTACCTGCTATATATTTTGGAACCACCAATTCGGTAAATGTGGGTATCGAAACGGCTGTAAAATAAACTTCGTTGCCATACGCCGTGCCTTCCGCATTTGTTGCATAAGCCCTTACGAAATAGGTCAAGCCGGATGTCAATCCGGATATGGCAGAGGTAAAAGTCCCAGTACCACTTCCATCATTTGTTAGATAATCAAGGATGGTGGGAGAACCGCCCAAATTCCAACAAACACCTCGCGCTGTAACCGCAGATGCACCTTGAGCGGTTACATTGCCCCCACTTGTTGCACCGGTACCAAGGATTCCTGTAACCGCTGCTGTAGTCAAAACTGGGGTTCCTGGAGTTGTAAATTGAAAATCGCTTCCATAAAATACCTCCTGCCCATTGGTGGCATAAGCCCTGAGATGGTATGTTTGGTTTGGCAATAAATTCAGAATGGAACTGGTAAAAACCCCAGTACCTGAACCATCAACGGTAAAGTTATCAGCAATTGTAGGATTTGAAAGGCTTGACCAGCAAACACCCCGACCTGTTACAGAAGCACCTCCATCAGAAACCACATTCCCACCCGAAACCGCGGATATTGAAGTTATACCTGTAACCGAAGTTGTGGTAATCAGGGATTTGGCTGCTTGGATAACCTGCACAATAACATTAGTACCTGCTATAGCTACTGTGATATTTGCAGTCCGACTTGTATTTCCGGGATTCTGGACAAATATAGCCGTTAAATTCCCAGTCCCGGCACCCGATGGTGTAACCGAACACCAGGCTGCATCGCTGGATGCTGTCCATGCCAATGAAGAATTTACAGCAAAAACGGTTGTTCCAGGATATGACCACACAGCCTGACTGGATGGTAAAACCGTTAATGCCGAAGATGAAGCCGCCTGTACAACTGTAATCACAATTGGAGTTGGCCCGCTCGCCGTTATTGTTATACTGGCTGTTCTTGGACTAGCTGTCGTATTGGCTGCGTAAGTTGCAGTTAAAGTTCCTGAACCACTGCCAGAAATGGGTACAGTGCACCAAGCAGAATTTGATACTGCAGTCCAGGTTGTATTGGAACTAACACTAAAATTGGTGCTGCCTGCAGATGAAGTTACACTTTGTGAAGAGGGTGTTACGCCCAAAGTGTTCAATGGGGTTCCGGTTACCTGAATATTGTCAATAGCCCAATACCATGCATACGAACCAGTATAATTCCATTTGAATTTTACCTGTCCTTGTCCTGATGCTGCGGCAATGATTTGGCTGAAAGCAGTTGGGTTAAGGGCAGTTGTTGTTGTAAATTGGGTTATTTGTGTCCATGTAAAACCGCCATTTATACTGTAATATAAAGTTCCTGAAGAACCGGAATATGCTTTAAAATAGTGGTTGAATTGCAGGGTGATATTTGTAAGGTTGTAGCAGTCAATGGATGGCGTGACCAAATCAACGCTTTGTGAATTCCCGCTTCCGTAAGCATCACTGTTCAAATAAGCATAGTTTCCTGAAAGTATTGGATTAGGGGATTGTCCGGTGATAGTTCCAAACTGCCAAATCTGCCCGTTACCAACAAGATCCGTTTGCGACCAGCAGGAGGGCATGGTTGCATTAGTAAATGGTTCGCTAAAAGGTAAGCTATATTGAGCACAAAGTGTACTAAATTGTATATCGGCCCCGTAAACCGTTCCACCTGAATTTGTTGCGTAAGCCCTTACATGGTAAGTAGTATTTGGGGCTAAGCCTGTAATATTGCTGGCAAAAACCCCAAGCCCCGAACCATCTACCGTATGGCTTCCTGTAGCCACAGGATTAATGGTGGTACTCCAGCAAACTCCCCGTGCAGTAATAGCTGAGCCTCCATCACTAACAACCGTGCCTCCACAAACCGCAGATATCGTGGTTATTGAACTTACAGCAGCCGTTGTTACAACCCCTAAGCCAGGAATAAATGTCATATCATCCCCATTGGCGGTGCCTTCACTATTTACGGCTACAAGCCTGAAGTGGTATGGCATGCCAGCAATCAGTCCACTTATATTATTGTTAACGGCTGTGGCTGTTGACCCGGAACCCGCAGACAATGTTGCCGTTGATGATCCATAACTAACGGTTGTGCCATATTCAAAATGATAGTTTGTAGAAAACCCATTAGGGTTTACATTCCCGTTTAATGTAGCTGAACTTGCTGTAACCGATGTTGCGGCCAAGGTTGCAACTGTAGGTGTGCTTGCAAATTTAAACGATGCTATCTTGGTTGACCAAGGGCACCATCCACCATAGCTTCCAACATATTCGTTGGTATGCCAAAATGTTAATCCATCCGAAGGATCCACGCTCATCATCGAATAATCTCCCCAACGTGAATAATCAGTCATGGATGTTGTACTTTGTTGGATAACCTGTTCTGCGAAAGTCATTTGTCCAAGGGGATCGGTTGCCAAACGTCCGGTATATCGTATTGCCGGATTCAAGGTCGAACCTGAAACCGTATATCCAAGGCCAATATCGCCGTTTGTGTTTAAAGCTATACTTCCCATCCAACGGCTATAAGAATCCGGGGCATAAGTACCTTGCTGGTACATTCCCCAGTTGCCACCTGTATTCCTTAGTTCATACCATCTAACACCCGATTGACTTGTAGCCACTTCCACTGAATGGTTGGTGACCAAGGCTTGATAGGAACCAAAATTCCTGTATTGCAACCTATACATCAGCCTGTCGCTCAATGTATTCAATTTAATTGCTCCCGGTTGTGGAATATCGGTAGTAAACTGTGAATCAAAAGCCTGAACCGCAATTGCTCCCTGATAAGTAAAAGTGCTATTTGCTGTATTTGTCCAGTCGGTATGAAACATCCAAACCCGGAGTTCATCGTTCCCACCCCATGCATTATCGTTGAAATATATAAAAGGGCAAGAAGTTCCAGTTGGTGCAGAGGTGCCATCGCAATCGGCAGGTAACATGCTGGCGCAATCAGCCCCACCACCGGAAATGGTTTCAGTGTTGAAAAACACCATCCTTGCGGATGCATTCCCAGCTAACATTTGGGTACGTTCAAACACAACCGCACCGGCCCCAATAAATGCACCAGATGTATAATTAAACCTATTGATAGCCATATAATAACCATCGCCCCAAATTCCTAAGTGCGGATAATCAGGCATATAATCAAATTCAAAAGCATAACGGTACCATGAACCGGTTGGATCGCCAGTTTGTGAAACTGCAATGAGCTCATACATTTGTCCGCTTGCACCACAATCAATTGCAAATTGGCTGGTAATCCACCTATCGGCATTTTCATCATATAGTACAATAGGGTCGCCATCATTATGACCATCCCAAGGTCCGGAGAAACCACTCCAAATTGTTGAATTGGTTACAGGACCATATAGAGTTGAGCCTGTTTTTGATAAAACCCGAAACATCCCGTTGACGGATTGCACATAATGGTTTAGACCAACATCACCATCGGTATCTGGTGGAGTAACACGGCTGGCTCCGTTATCGTTGTTGTTGGAACCTTCAAAATTTTGTACCGGAACCATGGGTGCGCGTTGACCTTGTAATGACTGTAATTCCGGATAATATGCGGTTTTGTTGGGGTTTATAACTTTCTTAATGTTAAATTTATTCACAACAACCCCATTTTTCCATGTTTTATACAGCCCATTGTTTGGCACATTTACCATGTCGCGCAATGGGATGGAAACATCAAAACCTACCGCTTTCTTGATGATTGGGATATTTTGGGCGTAAACAAAAGGCAGGAATGTAAAAACAAACAACAGGTGTAACAGGGTGAATTTTTTGGTCATTGTAATATGGTTTTTGGTTGTGCCAAAAATACAATATGTGATCGAATTAAAAAATTAACCAAATATCAATAAATCATGCACTTACAATCACAGGATTAAAACAATTAATACTTTTTGGGGCCAAAAATATCAAAACCCACGGCCGCCAGTTAATAAACCGTAAATTTTAGGGGAAATCATCCTCAATAATGAGCCAATTCCAACGGCAAGCAGAATAATTGCAAGAGGTAGAAACACAAATGTCAACAACTGTGTTCCGGGCAAAGTATCGAGCAAAGCCAAGGTTGGATTGATAAGATAGGCTACCAAAGGTGCGTGTACTGCATAAATGATAAACGAAAATGCGCTTACCCAAACAAAAAACTTTGTATCCATACACCATTGCACCAAACGGTCCAATCCAAACCAACATGAAATCAAACCACTTACAATCACAAGTTTGTGAAGGATGGAAAGTACAGGGAAAATTGCATTCCCCAAATAGGCTTCGCTCTGAAATGCCAAAAAAGTTTTAACGGCAGTCAAAAACAAGAAAGCCAATCCCCACCACAAAGGATTTGACCATTTTCGGGGCGATTCAATGTCGAACCCGGTTTTTTGCATCCATACGCCCAACGAGAAAAACAGCAATCCCTCGCCTTCAAAGAACACGAAACCCATTGTGCCAAGCCACATAAGCCCTACAATTGCAAAAAACATCCAACGAGCCTTGTGATTGGTTACACACCAACGGATGGCAGGATAGGCGATATTGTAAATCAGTAGCACACGAATAAACCAGAGTTGGTATGGCACTGGAAGTATTATCCAGCGAAATAAAAGTTCGTACCAATGGTAATCATGTATCAGCAACCTGGTATCGTCAATCTGTACTACATTTGAGCTAGCAACCCACACTGCACCAATTGGGAATATTTCCAAAACATAAGTGAGGATCAACCCAAAAGCGCTCCAGAGCAAATACGGCAGCAATAATGTCCGCAAGCGTTTGTTAGTCCTTTGTTTGTAAGGTTTTTGGTCGTGAAGTGCATACAGGAAACCGGAAATGATAAACAACATGGGAATGCGGAACCGAAAAATACCGTTGGCAAAAAAATACTCGGTAAATGCCGTGAAATCCATGGGTTCACCGGGTAGTGTCCAGGGCTGCATGTACCTGTTATCCAGATTGTACCCATGCACAATAACAAGCAAAACCATGGATACGAACGACCAAAACCTGAATTTACTGCTCGTGAATACTGATATCGACATGATGGATTGTAATTAGATTACGTTTATTTACTTGGTTTAATTCCAAATGTACGAATTGCAATTTACTATTTTTACACTGAGCCTGTCGAAGTGTATGATTTATTTTCAGCGAGTTAGAGCCGTCAATCGTCATTCGTACATCGCAAATAAAAACAAAACTTGACTTTTTGCAAAGCCTCTAATTGCATTTGGCAAATCTCTTAAAAAAAGTAACCAATCGAAAAAATAAACCTTGTATTTGACACCAAGTAAGTATCAGTAACTTTATAAAAGGCATCGGGCTTGCCATAAGCCGCTGTGGTGAATTCAACTTCTGTTGCCATGGTAAGTTTGCCGCTTGTATAACTTAACATCGGTGCAAGCCTGTAAACATAAGCTATATCGGCATCGCGGGCATACATTGCACCAGTAATTGCATCGTGCGAACCAAATCCTTTAGTATAACCCGCAAGCAAAGAACCCTGCCATTTAATTCCAGTGGTCTGTATTGAAGCCCAACCCGATAGGTAGTTGAGTGGCGAATATTCATGCTCGTTGGTTAAAGGATCAATGGATGTTACCCCATATCCACCAAGCAACAGATGGTCGTTAAGACCTTGTCCGTAAAGCAATTGCATTTTAACAATCAGAGGTTTTGTTTTCAGCATCGCGAAAGCAGTATAGGAAAAGCAGTTTACCGATGCCTTAGTTTTAAACAAACTATCTGTTACCAATCTTGGCATCAATCGTTTATAATCAACCCCAATGCCTGTAAAAAGCTTGTCACCGATAAATTGAACCTGGCCATGTATGTTGGGAACCAAGGCATTACGCAGATAAATGGTTGATGCCCCGGCAGGACCAGTGTTCATATAATCGCGCTGTGCTGTAATGGCGAAAACTGTATTTATTTTTCCTCTTGATGCGTCCAAACGGATTTGAGGCTGACGGCTGAACGGATGGAAAGGCGCACCCGTATTGAGCGAAAGCACGTTCGGTATCATTTCCGGAACATTGATCGGATGCCAATATTGCCCGGCAACTAGGCTTGTGTGTGGCCATTTCAATTTTATATACGCATGGCGCAACCTGAAACTGTTGTTCTCGAAATTGGACGCACCTGTAAAATCACCTTCTATCAATGCCGTAGCTTTCGCGCCAAGCACATCGGGGCCAGCAATCTTAGCCGTAAACCTCGCCATCATTGCGTATTGGTTAAAACTGCCATGCGCATTTATATCCTCACCGTTTTTATCCAAACTGACTTTTTTAGGATAAAGCAACAGGTACCCTTCCCGGGCTTCAACAATTTGCCTGGTGTCGTACATGGCCTCGGCTTTTACAAATCCGCTCCAACTTAGTGTTGGCTTGTCAGTGGTCACAGGTGCGTTTGTTTGCTGGGCAAATGTTGTAAATGTGCCAATCAGGAATGTGGTAAAGATCAGGAAAATGAATCTCATAAAGGGAAATTGTAGTTGAACATTTTATTTTATCCTGTTACTGGATTGCAATACCGAACGGGTTTAGTTTGAGCCGACAAATGTAGGGAATAGTAGATTGAGTGCCGTCATCCTTACTATTTACAGAATGGAAACCACAAATTTCATGAACAGAATTCTTTATCCCTATTATAGATTTATCAATAATTGATTTCATAAAATATTGATAATAAATAAGATAATTTTTAATTTTTACTAAACCGTGGTGTGTTTTAATAGGTTAGGATCCAATGTTGTTTGGTTAGCATTTTTAATAGTACGAGGAGAAAATTATCTGATTTTGCACCCTACTAAGCCCTCAGTAGAAAAAAGGGAAGAAGTGCCGAATTACAGATTCTGCTTTCATCTGGGATATAAGTTTTAATACCGGCTGACACTTTGACAAATGCGGGAATAGATTGTTGCTAAAAGTCCGCCAGCACAAATGTAAATAAAGATTTCAAATGTTTCAACAAACAGGCAAAACAGCATTTGTTTTATTCCTTAACGCTTTCTTTTTACCTCACGAAAGGATTCGTTTGGTAGCGGGGCAAATTTCTGGGAGACCAACGACAAACTGCCTTTGGTAGTCGAAGTAGTTGATGAAAGTTCCAAAATTGATGCGTTCTTCGAAGCAATAAATCCTTACCTCAAAAGAGTGAGGTATGGCTGCCTGGTAATCATCGAAGAAGCTAAAGTGCTGATGTACAAGCCGAAAAAAAAAAAAAACAATATTCGAGTTTTGAGTCTCTGAGTTAATATGACCAAAATACGTTGAATTCATCCTGAATTTATTTTCAGAAAAACAAACAATGTTTGTTTTTAAAAAATATCCTTAGGTACAATCCTGTAATACAAACAGATTTTTTTAGAACTTATTTCTTTGTAAAGAATAAGCCAAGGGTAAGTGTTGAAAGACCCTGTACTGGAACAAGAAATGCATTATACGATTTTAAGGCATCCATTATTGATTTCTGATCTTCAACGGCTGAAAGGTTGCGGTTCTGCATCAGGTGTATTACAGGAATCAGAAAGGCTGATAGTAGCAGAATTATAAGAAAGAAATAGGACATTCCCTGAGCCAGCCTGAAATAAAATATATCACTTTCCTGGTCGGATGCCTGTGCCGACATCTGGGATATCAATACTCCGATCATGAGCGACAAGGGAGGAGTTATATACTTGAATAACCATTCCCATACATCGCTTTCGTAATGTTCGTACCTGCCGGTGAGAGTTTGAACAAAATAGATAACGAAAATCACACCTGAGAAAATGAGCCATTGCATGATCAGCTTTTTTCGGGCAATACTGAAGTTGATTTTTTTTATGAGTATTTTATTTTTCATATTTGCGATTTTAAATTTCTTACTAAACCCGTTTTCGTATTTATTGAGGATAATCCTTTGCTGTAATGTTAAGCTTTTCAATTTATCAATCGTGCCAGTGATGAAGTATTCAAAAGGTGTTGCTGGGCCGTTACTTTTTGCTTTGTATCTAGCAAGGGCACTTCACCAACATCGCTCTGGTAGAAATGGTAAACCAGTATTGTCAGGGTTTTGTCAGTTAAAACAACATTTTCCAGGTCAGTGGGCAAAGAACTGTAACTGTTTTTAAGCAGATTATTCATGTCTTTCATACTAAATGATTTCTTACCCGATGCAACTTCATGTGAGGCTACAACACAACAGATCATACGGTAATCGTTTTCGGTAGTAAAGAATATAGATTTAAAAATCTGGTAAAGAGAAATGCTGCCGTTATCACTTATAGTCAGGTTCCAGCGTTCGTCTGGCTTAACAGGGGAACCGTTTTTGTTGATTTTTTCAATCCCGGTCGTAACTGCATAGCCTGGCTCCCTTATATAAAAGTAATGCAACCTTCCTTTATACCCGGCTTCGTTAAAACATTTCTTTATATAATCATCAGTCTGCTTCAATGTTTTTAACTCAGGGCGAAAATGGTTGATTGAGATTTTGGATGATGGAAACGGCACGGGAATAGGAAAATAGAGTTTTACTTCCAGATCAAAGTCTTCATCAGCAACTCCATCTCCATCAGAATCTGTTCCATGGCCACTCCCAACCTCATGAGGGTACTTTGCCTCCAATTTGCGGAGTAATTCATTACAGGTTTTGATGTCCAATTCTCTACGAAAAAAATCATCCTTGGGAATTTCGGAATCCCAACTGAAATTTAAACTGTCATCAGGATTTAAAGCTCTGATAAATTCTGAATAATCTTTTTGTAGTTCAAGGACATATTTTACAGTTGATTCCTTGTTTGCAATAAAAGATAATTGCAGGTAACGCGAAATAAGGTCCAGAGCCAATGGTAATTTATATTCATATCCGTTTGACAAAAAATATTCAACTGATTTTAATTGTGCATAAGGATTTTTTTCTAAATTTTCAATGATTCGAAAGTTGATTGGAATTGCATAAAGGCTTGTAAAATATTCAAGCGAATCGAAATAAAATTCGTTTCTGTTTTTTGCAGTATAAAACAATCGCTGAAAATCAGGATAAATATCTTTGGTAAAATAAGGATTGAACTCCGAATTATACTTTTCAATTGATCCTGAAAGAAATTCACATGTTTGTCTGTCGTACCTTACAGGCTCGAAATAAGGATTAACCCTTTGATCAATTTCAGACCATGGTATCCGGGCATTTGCGAAAAACACTTTTGATTTATACAATGTTTCTTTCCAGCTCAGCAAAACAGGCCTGCTTACTTCGGTTTTATAAGTAAACAATAACCTGCTTTTTAGGTAATACAGGTTTGAATAAGTGAAATTATATACTGTAATATTCTTCTTTAAAAAGCTTGTGTCTTTAATCCGTGCCAGTTCCTTTTCAGCCGATAGAAGTATTTCCGAAACGCGCTCTTGGCTTAATGAATCAAAATAGGCTCCGGTAGTTGACAGGTTTATGTAAGCCTTAATCAGTATTAATGAATCCCCATTGTAACCGTAAGGAATATTGTAAAGTCCTGAATAATATGAAAGTGAGTCATAATTAAATTTACTCAGCTTTCCATGATTAAAAAATACCCGATGCAAGTCAGTTGCTACATCACTGCTGAAATAGGGACTAAATTGTGATTTTAGATCAATTATAGATGTGAATAGTGAAATACATGACTCTTTTTTGAACTCTCCAAAATCATAAAACGTATTATCCCAGTTTATCTCGTCCGAGTAGATATCAGCAGCATTAATAAAGTCAATTGCCTGGTTGAGTGTGTTTTTCCATTTCAGCAGAACTGTTCTGTTAATGTCTTTCTTATTCTGGTATAAAAACCTGGATTTCAGATAGAATAGGTATGACCAGGTAATATTGTATAAGGTTCTGTTTTCCTGAATAAAATTCTTATCTTGAATCTTTGCCATTTCCCCTTCAATAAAAGGAAGGATCTTTGCAATCCGCCGTGGCGACAGGGTATCAAAATAAGTTTTGGTAAGCGATAGGTTTACATAGGATTGAATCAGGGTTACCGAATCATTTGAATCATTGGCTCTTGCAGTAGTGAAAGAAACAAGAATCAAAGAGCAAGCAATAAGCCCCTTAATGATATTTAGTTTCAATACATGAATGGAATTTGAATTTCTCATAACGTAAATGGATTATCGTGGAATTCCTATGAAAACCTTTTCAACCGTAATTAATCAAGATTTGTTTTTTAGAACTGTAAACGGAAAGCTTTAGTAAGAATTATTAAAAGCTGGTTTAGGCTTATGAACGGGCATTAAATTGTGAGATGAGTCAAAGCTAATTTTAGCAGAAAAGCAGGAAGAGAAAAATATCAGTTTGGCTTTCAGGGTTTTAATACACAAGGGTGTAACCTGTTCTTTGATAAACTTATAACATTGAAGAACTAATAATGTTCAATACTATTTGTGCTGATTTCAGTTGAATAATTGAAAATCAACTCCACGGATCCTTTATCCCAAAGCAGGAAGCTTTCAAGTTGCAAGGAAGCTGGGTAGGATTTCAGGTCTAATTCTATCGAATCTATTCAGGTAAATCATTTCAGCTTATATTTGAACATCTTTCTGAATTTTTCCAGTTTTGGTGCAATCACAAACGTTCAATAAGGCGTAATCACGTTTTCATTGTAATAGTTCTTGTGATAATCCTTCGCATGATAAAAATCTGTACTCGGGCTGATTTCGGTTACGATAGGCTTGTCAAATGCTTTTTCGGCATTCAGTTTTGCTTTTTAGGCTTCAGCAAGTGAATTTCATAAAAGGAAATTGGTGTTGAATATTTTATTTTATCCTGTTAATGGATTTCAATACCGAACAGGCTTGATCTGAAGCGGCAAATGTAGGGAATAGTAGATTGAGTGCAGTCATCCTTACCTTTTTCAAAAGAAAATGCGGCCAAATTTCACCTCAAAGACCTCACCCCCTTCCCCTCTCCTTGAAAAAAAGAGAGGGGTGCCTGCACCCTACAAATTAGGGCTAGTAAAAAAACTATACCGATTACTTAGGGGTAGTGTATCGTTTACTTAGGGTAGGAGTAAAGAATTAATTTATACTTAAATTTACGAAGCACGATTTACGAATTACGATTGAGGATTATAATTGGCAAGTTAGAGTTCAATACCCTCACAAAAATCATAAAGGATATTTTCACCCATACACCGATAACATTACAGTACTCAACGATTAACTTTTATTCAACTGCTTACAATTTATACATTTGCATCCATTTCCGTTAAATTTAAACAAATCAATAAAACAACATGAACTTTTTATCAAAACTCCCAATTATGGCATTTGCAGGCATTTTAGCCGTTGCGCTGAGTACTGAAGGATGTAGTGGCACTGGCAAGGACAAAAAAGCCAGTCCGGCCATTGACGCCGCTAACATGGATACAACCGTAAAAGCCGGTGACGATTTTTACAAATATGCAAACGGGACCTGGATGAAAAACAACCCTATTCCCGCTGAATACAGCCGCTATGGCGCTTTTGAACTGTTGGAAGAAGAAAACTACATCCAACTTAAAACCATTTTTGCTGAAGCTTCGGCTGATAAAAATGCCAGCGAAGGCACTGTAAACCAAAAAATCCGCGATTTCTACAATTCGGGTATGGATACCGTGAAAATTGATCAAAACGGAATTGGCCCATTGAAATCCGAACTGGACCAAATAGCTGCTTTCTCGACTGCTGCCGATGTGCAGAAAATGATTATCATGCAACATGCCTCGGGCAATTACCCTTTATTCTACCTGTTCAGCAGCCCGGACGAGAAGAACTCGAACCAGGTTATTGCCATGACCTATCAGGGCGGACTTGGTTTGCCAGACCGCGACTACTATCTGAGCGATGATGCACGTTCGAAAGAAATCCTAAGCGCTTACCTGAAACATGTTGCTAAAATGTTTGTACTTGCAGGTTCAACCCCTGAACAAGCAGCTAAGGATGCAGAAACAGTTGTGAAAATTGAAACCGAACTGGCAAAATTATCTTCAACACGCCTCCAACTGCGCGACCCTAACGCAAATTACAATAAAACGGATTTGGCAGGTTTGCAGAAAATGGCTCCAGGCATGGACTGGAAAGCATATTTTGAGGGTATTAACCTTACGGCTACCGACGAAATTAATATTGGCCAACCCAAGTTTGTCAGCGGAATGGCTAAAATGATCAATACGGTTGCCGTTGCCGATTGGAAAGTATATTTCCGTTGGGATTTGATCAATTCGGCTGCTTCCTCGCTTTCATCAGATTTCGATAAGGAGCATTTTGCCTTTTATGGAACCGTTCTTTCGGGTGCAAAGGAACAACAGTCTCGCTGGAAACG
>CAJAXK010000360.1 GCA_903946925.1 uncultured Bacteroidales bacterium
AACGCTGTATGGGATTTCGGTAAACATCCAAAGCAGACTTTTCCCAGCAAAAAAACCAATAACGGCATAAACAACATGTCCGGTTGTGAGCAAAACGATAGCCCAAAACCTTTTTTTGATCAAATAATACAGTGCGAAAACCATTATTAAAATCAGGCCTTCGGAACGGACAAACGGTAAAAAGGAAAGCAAAACCGAAGCGTGAAATGGTTTCTGAACCAAGACCAAATACACCGATGCGATAAAAATCAAGCCAAAAAGCGGTTCGGTATAACCCGAAAACAGTTTTACAAAGTATGCCGGCGCAAACATCACAAAAATAATTGCAAGCCAGCTATGCTTCAAGCCCAGCTTTCGGGCAACACAAAAAGCAAACCATGCCGATAACAGTCCTGCTATCCCATTAAACAATTTCATCCCGGCAAACCCAAATTGGGCAAATGGCGAAGCCAACAGCGTAAATACAGGTTTTGCCCAATGATGAAGGTAAAGTAAAGGGTTTTGAGGAGCGTAACGTGCATAAAAATAATGCATTACGCTATCTCCTGTGTCTGCCTCAAAATGCACGAACAGCGAAAAATATAAAACTGGGATCGCCAATGCAACTATAAGCGAGATCGCAATGCCAACAGGGTTTTTGAGTAGTTTTATATTCATTTTGCCTTTTCTCGATCAAGACCTTGGAAGATGTAAATTTATGAATCGTTCCTTCCAAATTCCATCAGATAGGTTTTGATAAAATCGTTCAAATCACCATCAAGCACTTCGTAAGCATTTGAGGTTTCGTGGCCGGTACGTATATCTTTAACCATTTTGTAAGGATGCAATACATAGTTGCGGATTTGCGATCCCCACTCAATCTTTTTCTTGTTTCCTTCTATCTCGGCCTGGGCTTCCTTTTTTTTGCGCAATTCAATTTCGTATAACTGCGATTTAAGCATCTGTATGGCTTTGTCGCGGTTTTGCTGTTGCGATCGGGTTACCTGGCACTCAACAACTATTCCTGTAGGGGCATGGTACAAGCGAACTGCGGTTTCAACTTTGTTCACGTTTTGTCCACCCGGACCACTGCTGCGGAATGTGTCCCAACTAATATCTGCGGCACTTATTTCGATGTTAATATTGTCATCAACAACAGGATAAACATAAACCGAAGCAAAGGAAGTATGCCTGCGATTGGCTGAATCGAAAGGGGAAAGCCTGACCAAACGGTGAACCCCATTCTCGCCTTTCAGGTACCCAAAGGCATGGTCGCCTTCAATTTCGAGGGAAACAGATTTTATGCCAGCTCCATCGCCCTCGTTTAAGTCGAGTTCGCGGACTTTATAATTGTTCCTTTCAGCATAGCGGATATACATACGCATCAGCATTTGTGCCCAATCCTGACTTTCGGTTCCACCGGCACCCGAATTTATTTGCAGTATTGCACTCAATCCATCTTCCTCATTGCTGAGCATATTCCGGAATTCGAGGTCGTCAAAAAGCTTTTCGGTTTGTTTGAGGGCAGTTTCCAATTCCTGTTCCGTTGCTTCGTCAAACTGAAAGAATTCGAAGAATACATGCAAATCAGCCAACGAAGCTTCAGCTTTTGTAAAAGCATTAGTCCAACTTTTCTTTTCCTGAATCGCTTTAAGTACAACCTCAGCCTTCTTCGGGTCGTTCCAAAATTCAGGTGCCTGGGTTATTTTTTCTTCTTCGGCGATGAGTTCAAGCTTGGCATCGACGTCAAAGGAACCTCCTCAGCGCTTGCAATCGCTTTGATAGTTCTTTAAGTGAATCATTGTTTACCATGTGTGATGTTATGTGAGGGTTTTGTTTTGTGAGTGGTGGGTAATGAGAAATGAGATAGAAATTGAATGTTGGGAAACTTTAGGTGTACGTATATTGAAGTCAAAATGGATACCTATTTCCATTACATATATTCCATTTCTCCCAATATTTGCATTATAAGTGCTGGTTCAAATCCTCGTGAAATAGCGTAAAAGGCAGTTTTTTGCCGATTTTGAGGTGAATTGTCTCCTAAAAGCCTGAGTTTTTTGTTAATCAAATTCTCCAATGTGCCAATATATTCATCATCAGAAATGGTATCCAAGGCATTTTCAATCAAAGTATTAGGAATTGATTTCGATCTTAGTCCAGCAGAAATTTTCCGCTTCCCCCAGCCATTTATCCTGAATTTACCGCTCACATAGCTTTTAGCAAACCTTTCCTCATCAAGGAAATCTTCATCCTGCAGTTTTTTGATGATTTTACCGAAATAGCTTTTGTCAACCTGCAACGATTTCATTTTCAGGCTCACATCAACGATACAGCGTTCTTGAACAGCACAATATTCGGATGCTTTATTGTATGCCTGGGCAAAATCAAGGGGAAAACCTTTGCTTTGAAATGACATACGTTTTAATAAAACTCAACCATGTCGATATCGAATATTAAAACCGAATTGGCAGGAATGCCAGTTTTTTCGGTAGATCCATATCCCAAAGCAGAAGGGACATACAAATGAATTCTGCCCTTAACCCCAATCAATTGCAAGCCTTCCTGCCAACCGGCAATAACGGATGATAGCGCAAATGTGGATGGTTGCCCACTCGAATACGATTCGTCGAAAACGGTACTATCGGTTAAATATCCTTTGTAATTTACCGAAACTGCAGAATTGATGTTCGGATGGTTTGCCCCACCGGGTTTATCAATAATATAATACAAACCCGAAGATGTTGATTGGGCTGTAAGGCCAGCAGCGGCTAAATAATCTTCAATTATTTTTTTATCAATTGGACCATAGTCAACTACATCTTCTTTACAGGATGCCATGAAAATGAGTAAAAGGGAAAAAGCTAAAATCTTTCGGAGCATTTTATATTATTTTTTGGCAAAGTTAAAGTTTTGCAGCATACAGCATCCTCAATTTATGGATTTTTAATAGAGTTGATTGCACTACATGGTAATTTCCCATTACTCATCCCGACAACCTTTCATTTTTGAACAGAAATTGTAATTGCATTTTACAGACCTAAAAACCGTAAAATTTTGAAAGTCATGGATGGTTTATCTATTAAATGATTCGTGGGGAAGAAGTTTATTAGCATATTGAAAAACAATACTATAAGGAATATTATGGGTATAAAAAATCACAGATCTTCAAATTCTTCCGAACTTTTTGAAACATACTGCACCAAGAATTGTTATCAAAAGGACAAATTTCTGTTTAATTTAAAATTTCAAAAAAACATAAAATACTGGGTATGGAAATGGAAGTAAAAACAATTGAGAATAATGAAAATGTTAAACATAGTGCTTGTGGCTGTGGTTCAGGTGGTTGTGGGAGCCATTCGGACAGTAAGGGAAAACCTGGTTTTAACGAAAACCTTCCCGAGCGTTTCCAACTTTTGCATGAGGGCGATAGGGTTGTGGAATTTGGGTCCGGTTTGGGAAGCGATTGCATATCAGCAGCGAGTGTAATCGGAAATACTGGTAAAGTCATTGGAATCGATAGTTCTGAAAAGAACATTGAAACTGCAAGGAATACTGCAGATTCATCGAAGATTAGCAATGTCGAGTTCAGGCTTGGAAACATTGAAGCGGCTCCGCTGCCCGATGAATTTGCCGACGTTATTTATGCAACCTGTGTATTCAACCTGCAAACCAATAAGCAAAAAGTTGCTGACGAAATGTACAGGGTTTGCGACCATAACGGTTATGTTTGTGTTTCGGATTTTGTTATACTGAACGATATCCCCGATGGTTTGAGGCAGGAAGCATCTAAGATAGCGGGTTGTATTGCAGGAGCCGAGAAAGCCGAAACTTTTATGAACTATTTCCGTAAAACTGGTTTTACCCAAGGCGGAATTGTGGAGGTAAATAAGGTAAAACTGCCCAACGAGCTGTTAGAGAAATACTTAGATGCCGAAATGATTGCCAAATATAACGATATTGATTCGGACGAAGGAATTTTTAGCGTTGTGCTTGTTGCCGAAAAACCAGAATCCTGCAATGCCGAAACTTGTTGCCATAATGCCGATAAACACAAGAATTAGAAATAAGGGGTAATATGTATCACCTAATTGAAGAGCCTATCTGCGGGTAAAATCCAGATAGGCTTTTTTTATGTGTCGAATTATTTTTCCGGTTTTCTTTTTGTACTGAGAATTACTGATACAAAAAAATAAGAAATCAAATCCAATATTTTATTTTATCACAAATTTGTAACCAACCGAAAATGTAATTGGCGGCAAGGAATTTTTGAATTCGATATTGTGGTTATTTGTCAAATCATCCATATAAGCATCCACATCCGAACCTCTCACTGGTATGAGTAGTGCAAATGACCAGTAACCTACTTTCATTGGATTGTAATGCGTATCAATTCCAGCTCCAAACGAAGGTCCAAAAAACAGTTTGTTGTATTCTTTGCTATCCTGAACATAAATGGAAGTATTATAACCATACATCCCCAGCAAATAAGCAGTTACTTTGGATGGCTTTTTAGTGAGCAACCTGAATTTTACCCCAACATTGTATCCAACCCCGGCAAGTGGATATCCCAAACCCGCAAAAAGGCCAATTTTGGGAGCCGGATAAAATATTACATTCCCTCCAATACCACCATGATCAAGTCCAAAACCTAAGCCAATAGAAACCTTGTCAGGTTCGCTTACGTTCGCATTTTTCTCCTGTGCCTTGGCACAAAATGCTGCAAAAAGCAGAAATAACAATAATGTAGTCTTATCAGTTTTCATAAAAATGGATTTTTTGGTTATTTGTGATGGCTGTATTTTTAGAAAGATATTTGCTTTGTAAAGTTATTACAAATATGTATCAGGTAGATATAATATTATCATTTTTATTTCTTCAAATCAAGAATTCAAATGTTAATGACTTATATTTTAATAATCAGACTTCCAAGTTATTTCATGCTTGGTCTTGTTCGTATGAGTAGTTATTTTATATCCAAACCCCCTTAGCAAGAGTTGGTGTTTGGTTGCACAAAAAAAGCTGCCTTCGTTGGGAAAGCAGCTTTTTTATGAATTTTTTGACTGTTTTAAACAGTGAGCGGGGCAACAACTTTAGCTGCTGCAAGTGTTGAAAGTTCCTTATCAATGTGGAACAATCCACCAGCCTCATTGCCTGCCAATTTCATTTTATCGAGAATGCCGTGCATAGTGCTTTCTTCTTCAATCTGCTCATTAATAAACCATTGAAGGAAGTTTCCTGTTGTATAATCTTTGTTAACCAATGCAACCTCGTACAAATCGTTGATGGAAGCAGTAATAAATTCTTCGTGAATCATGACCTTTTCAAACACATCTAACAATGATTTGTATTCGGCTGTTGGGTTGTCAAGAGCCAAAAGCTGGCTTTTACCTGCCCTATCGTTAAGGTAATGCACAAATTTTAGCATGTGCATCCGTTCCTCGTCAGTCTGTTTGTAAAGAAATGCGGCAGCACCCGGATATCCGTTTACTTGGCACCACGATGCCATGGATAAATACAACCGGGATGAGTGCTCTTCATTTTTAATCTGTTTTATGATTGCTGTTTCAACTGCTTCTTTTACCATGGCTTTTTATAATTTATTGCTATTGTTAAAAAAGAAAAGGAAACAAATGCCTAAAATGATTTTTGTTTCCTGTTCTAAATGATGGATTTGATTATTGATTTTTTAAAGCTTCAGCACCGCTTACAATTTCTAAGATTTCCTTGGTTATTGCTGCCTGGCGGGCTTTGTTGTAGGCCAGATTAAGTTCTTTGATTAGGTCGCCTGCATTGTCGGTTGCCTGATGCATGGCTGTCATACGGGCACCATGCTCAGATGCATACGAATCCAAAATTGACTTATAGAACTGGATTTTAAGCGATTTTGGAATAAGATCCTCAACAATTTCCTCTTTAGAAGGCAAAAAGATAAAGTCATTATTGCTTTTTGAAGCAGCAGCATTTTCAACCGGAGCTTCAATAGGCAGAAACTGTTCAACAACAACACGCTGAACTACAGCGTTTTTAAACTGGTTGTAAACAATATCAACCCTGTCGAATTCCTTTTTTGCAAATGCATCCATTACCGATGATGCAATAGCTGAAACGTTTTCGTACGAAAGCGTATCGAAGATGTAATCGTGGGAAGAATGTACGTTTACTTGCCGTTTGGTAAAAAACTCGGTAGCCTTGCGTCCAATAGTGAGTACACTAATAGTTCCAGATTGTAGTTGTTTTGGGAATTCGTTTTGCATCCGCTGGGTAGCAGTACGCAAAATATTGGTGTTGAAAGCTCCGCACAACCCGCGGTTGGATGTAATAACAACCAACAGTACTTTCTCAACACTTCGTTTCTGGGAGTACAAATTCGTATCGCCCGAATCGAGGCTTGCACTTAGGTTTTGCAGTATATCTTTAAGTTTTGCAGCATAAGGGCGCATTTTCAGAATTGCATTCTGAGCTTTGCGCAACTTCGAGGCTGCAACCATTTTCATGGCACTTGTGATCTGCTGTGTCGATTTTACCGAAGCGATCCTAATCCTTACTTCTTTTAAATTCGGCATAGATTTGAGTTAAACACTAACGTAATGCCCATTCTTTCATACAATTTGAAAGTGCAGGAACTTTATTAAATATATTTTGCTGCCACTTCTTTTGCCACACTATCAATGGTGCCAAGTATCTGGTCGTCGAGTTTTCCCTGCCGCAAATCATCCAGCAATCCTTTGTGGTTAATTTCCAGGTGGTGAAGGAAATCTTCTTCAAAATCGCGGATGGATTTAATGGGCACCTTCTGCAAAAGGCCACGGGTTCCACAGGCAATAATCGCAATCTGTTTTTCGACAGTTACTGGTGAATATTGTGGTTGTTTCAGAATTTCAACGTTACGTGCTCCTTTGTCGAGGATATTTTTAGTAGCTGCATCGAGGTCGGAGCCAAATTTCGAGAAAGCTTCAAGTTCGCGATATTCGGCCTGAGCTAATTTAAGCGTACCTGCTACTTTTTTCATGGCTTTGATCTGGGCGTTACCGCCAACCCGCGATACCGATATACCTACGTTGATGGCAGGGCGGATACCTGAGTTGAACAAGGTAGTTTCGAGGAATATCTGTCCATCGGTAATCGAAATTACGTTTGTTGGGATATAAGCTGAAACGTCACCCGCCTGGGTTTCGATAATTGGCAAAGCTGTCAATGAGCCACCGCCTTTTACGAGATGCTTGATGGAGTCGGGCAAATCGTTCATTTGGCGGGCTATGTCGTCGCTCTTGATTACTTTTGCTGCACGCTCAAGCAAGCGGGAATGGAGGTAAAAAACATCGCCAGGATAAGCTTCACGTCCTGGTGGACGGCGTAAGAGCAGCGATACTTCGCGATAAGCGACAGCCTGTTTCGAAAGGTCATCGTAAATAACCAAAGCTGAACGGCCGGTGTCGCGCAAAAATTCACCAATGGCTGCACCTGTAAATGGGGCATAAAATTGCATGGCAGCTGGGTCGCTGGCGGTTGCCATAACAATAACCGTATAAGCCATAGCGCCCTGATCTTCAAGTATTTTTACAATATTTGCCACAGTGGATCCTTTTTGGCCAATGGCAACGTAAATACAGAAAACAGGGTTTCCCTTTTCGTAGAATTCTTTTTGGTTAATAATGGTATCAATGGCAATAGCCGATTTACCTGTTTGACGGTCGCCAATAATAAGCTCACGTTGTCCCCGGCCAATGGGAATCATTGCATCAATAGCCTTTATACCTGTTTGTAATGGTTCGGTAACAGGCTGACGGAAGATAACGCCTGGAGCTTTCCGCTCTATAGGCATTTCGTAAAGCGTACCTTTAATTTCGCCTTTGCCATCAATTGGTTCTCCCAAAGTGTTGATAACCCGGCCAAGCATTCCTTCGCCAACTTTTATGCTGGCAATGCGTTTTGTCCTTTGAACCTTGTCACCTTCTTTAATATTTTTCGATTCGCCTAACAGTACAATACCCACATTGTCCTCTTCGAGGTTGAGCACTATGCCTTTGGTATCAGTTTTAACAAATTCAACAAGCTCGCCCGATTGTGCATTGGTAAGCCCATAAACACGGGCTATACCATCACCGACCTGTAGCACAGATCCAATTTCCTTTATTTCGGCCTCAGTTGAAAAACCGGCCAACTCCTGCCGTAGTATTGCAGTTACCTCTGCGGGTTTAATTTCTGCCATAGTGGTCAAATTGTTATTGGTTATTGGCTAATGGTTAATAGTTATTGGTTTTGAAAAAAGTAACCCCCAACTCCTAACCCCCAAAACCTTTATTAATATTTTTTAGTGAACAGGTTTTTTTCAAAATTCTTTTTAAGCTCTTTTAGCTTGGTTGATACGCTTTGGTCAACTTGAAAGTTGTCGAGATTGATAACAAAGCCACCAATCAACGACTTATTGATAATTTCGACCAAATCAATTTTTTTATCCGATAGCCTGGCAATTATTTCCAATATGCCAGATTTCTCTTTGTCGGCCAATTCAACAGCAGTTGTTACATAAGCTGTTTTTATGCCTAATGATGCCTGGTATAGATCGATAAAAGCTTCGGCAATTGATGGCAGGTAGCGTTCGCGGCGTTTGCGTACCATTAAACACATGAAATTCAATGAGGCTTTATTAACCGAAGCGCCAAAAATTGCAGTAATAACTTTGCTTTTTTTGTCGGCGTGTATTACTGGGTTTTGAAGCATTTGCACAAATTCACGGTTTGCGGCACATACATTCCCAAGCAGGGCCATATCATCATTCGCATTTTTCACAATACCTTTATCTGAGGCAAGATCGAAAAATGCAGCCGCGTATCGTAAGGTTATTTTTGTATAACTCACTTTGTTAATGTGCTAATTGGTTAATGTGTTAATGCGGTAATGTGTTAATGTGGTAATGCGATAATGCGATATACTGAGCGAAGTCGAAGTGTGGTAATGCGCTGCACTAAGTGGATTTGATAAAGAACCTTTTCGGAATACTTTGCTGTTGTTTAACCGAAAAACATCATTAAAAAGTCAATTATCGCATTAACGCATTAGCTAATTATCGCATTAGCTAATTAATTTTAACGTCTTTCAGTAGTTTTTCGGTAAGTAGTTGTTGCTGTTGTTTGTTTTCCAACTCTTTGCCAATAAGTTTTTCGGCTATTTCAATTGATATGGATGCTATTTGATTTTTTAAATCATTTATAGCTGCCATTTTTTCCATTTGAATATTTTGGCGTGCAGTTTCAACAATCCTTCCAGCTTCTTCCCCAGCCTGAATTCGGGCAGATTCAATAATTGATTCTTTCAGTTTCCGGGCATCGCGCATCAATGCATCGCGCTCATCCTTGGCATCCCTGAGCAATTGTTCGTTTCCTGCCTTTAATTTCAGCATTTCTTTTTTTGCATCATTTGCTGCTTCGAGAGCCTTTTCAATCGAGTCTTCCCGTTGGTGTATGCCTTTCATAATGGGCTTCCAGGCAAATTTTGTAAGCACAAACATCACGAGACTGAATGAAACCAACATCCAGAATATTAATCCTATACCAGGAGTTACTAATTGCATGGTTCAGGGTATGATTAAGTTATGAATAAATTACAGATTTTTTAAACTTAAAGACCAACCACCGCATCCCTGCCAGGTGCAGGGATACAGCAGTGGGATTTGTTTTTACAGGAACAGGATCAACAGACAAACTACGATGGCGAAGAAAGCAACACCTTCGATAAGAGCGGCTGCCACAATCATGTTCGAACGGATATCGCCTACACTTTCGGGCTGGCGGGCAATGGATTCGAGAGCTGATGCCCCGATTTTTCCAATACCGATACCTGCACCAATAGCAGCAATACCAGCACCAATACCTGCGCCCATTTTTGCTATGGGGGCCAAATTGGCTGCTTCTTGTAATAAAACGCTTAAGAGTGACATAAGAATGGAATTATGGTGATTAATAAAAGATTTAGTGATCAGTATGGTTTTCTTCGGTATGGTGATGTTCTTCCATAGCCATGCCAAAGTAAATGGATGAAAGCAAGGCAAAAACGTAAGCTTGTATAAAGGCGACCAGCAATTCGAGAAGGCTCATGAATACTCCAAATGCGAGGGAGAATACCGATACGCCATATCCTGCCAATGGGTTCATTTTACCAAAAATAAAGATGAGGCTCATGAAACCAAGCAATATAATATGGCCAGCAGTCATATTGGCAAACAAACGGACCATGAGTACGAAAGGTTTTGTAATCAATCCTACAAGCTCCACAATTGGCATTAAAGGAACAGGGAATTTCAGCCACCAAGGAACACCGGGAGCGTTGATGATATGCATCCAATAGTTTTTATTGCCGTTATAGGTTGTAATTGCAAAAGTGAAAAGTGCCAGAACCAAGGTAATGGAAATGTTTCCGGTCAGGTTGGCCCCGCCTGGGAAAATCGGAATCAAACCAAGAAGGTTGTTGAAAAAGATAAAGAAAAATACGGTGAGCAGGAATGGCATAAACCGTGCATAATTCTTTTTTCCCAAGCCTGGTATAGCGATGTCGTCGCGAACAAAAAGTATCAATGGTTCAAGCAACGATTGCAAGCCTTTAGGTGCAGAGTTGGGGTTTTTAGTGTATTTGTTGGCTATTGAAATGAAGATGAAGCACAAGAGCAAAATACTGATAAACAGCGAAACCACGTTTTTGGTAATTGAGAAATCGAGGGGCAATTTGGCAGCGGTATCCACTGTTTCGCCGTCTTCGAGGGTTTTAACTATTTTCCCTTCGTTTGGGCCTTCGAGTTCCAACTTGTAACCTTGGTAAGCCTCGTGACCGTGGTGAAAATGGCTTGAGCTAAATACAACAAGCTTTCCATTGTCCAATAAAATTACCGGCAAAGGGATTGATAAGTGAAAGTCGTTATAAGTAAGGATATGCCATTCGTGTGCATCCACAATATGATCAATAATCATTTTGCCGGCATCAAAAGCCTTTTCTTCGGTTTGTTCGTGCAAATTGTTATTCGGAATGGCGGCAGTATCGGGCGTGGCTGTATTTCCATACGCGAACCCTGCAATGAGCAAGGAATACAAAACGATCTGTAACCTGACTGTATCTATTAACTTTCTGACCATTAGCCTATTTTCGATTTGAAATGCAATATTACTACTATTTCGTTAAAATCCCCTAATTTTCAGTTCAAAATTATAAAAATCTTTAACATAAGCCATATATGGAAGAAAAAAAGTAAGGCATACGTATAGGATATGAAGTTGACGTATTTTCACCATGCTGAAAGCTGGCTGTGAAGTAGGGTTATAAGATGATTGTATTTTATTTTGCAACAATTTTGAAAAAAGAGGTAACAATTGTATCACAAAAAAATAATTGTTTACAAAAACCGCATTTGTGGAATCCCAAATCAATACTTGTCTTGTTCATCTGTTTCAGTTGCTGTTCCTGGGTTTTGACTGTCGAAGGTCGAGCAATTAAAGTAGTCTTCGTTCAAGCCTTCCGGTTTTTCGAAATCGCCTCGGTTTAACTGGAGTTGGTTATCGTTGTAAACCCGCTTCATATATAAAGCCCATATTGGCAATGCCATGTTGGCACCTTGGCCGAGTGAAGTAGAACGGAAACGGATCGTGCGGTCGTCGCCACCAACCCAAACCCCGGTAACCAAATCGGGGGTTAACCCCATGAACCAGCCATCGGAATTGCTTTGGGTGGTGCCAGTTTTTCCGGCAATTGGATTGGTGAGGGCATATTTCCCTCTTAGCCGAGAGCCTGTCCCGCTTTCGACAACACCTTTCATCAAACCAATCATCATGTAGGCCGTTTCTTCATTCATTGCCTCATCCTGATGAGGAGCAAATGCTGAGATTACATTGCCATTTTTATCTTCGATACGTGTAATAAAAACAGGTTGTACAAAAATCCCTTTGTTGGCAAAAGTGCTCATTGCGCCAGTCATTTCGTAAAGCGATATATCAGGAGTGCCCAAACAAATAGAAGGAACGGCAGGCAAATAGCTGAAAACGCCCATTTTGCGGGCAATTTTTATAACTGCTTCGGGCGAAAACCTTTTGATAAGATAGGCCGAAATCCAGTTGATAGAGTTGGCAAGCGCTTCCTTGAGGGTTACCATTTGCCCCTCTTTATAATCGCTTGAGTTGGATGGGGACCAAGGCACACCATTAGCATCAATAGTATATTGTACATTCGCCACTTGCGAACAGGGGTACATTTGTCCATCCTGCATGGCCACGGTGTAAACAAATGGCTTAAACGTTGAGCCAACCTGGCGACGCGCAACAACTACGTGATCATACTTAAAAAACTTAAAATTTATTCCGCCTACATAAGCCCTTACATAACCGGTTTGAGGTTCCATCGACATTAGCCCGGCATGAAGGAACCATTTATGATATTTTATCGAATCCATCGGGCTCATAATAGTGTCAATTTCCCCTTGCCAGGAAAAAACCCTCATCGGGATTGGGGTAGAAAAAGAAAGTTCAATTGAATCGTTTGAGAATCCAGCTTTTTTCATACTCCTGTATCTGTCCGATCGTTTTTTGGAAGAAACCAGCATTTTATCAATTTCTTTCTTATCGGCAATATCATAGGGAGCGTGTTTATTGCCTTTCCAATGTTTGTAAAATGCAGGTTGTAAGTCGCTTGACATGTGTTCGGTTACAGCTTCTTCGGCATACTTCTGCATGTGCGAATTGATGGTAGTATATATTTTCAGGCCATCCTTGTAAAGATTGTAGTAGGTGCCGTCAGCCTTTTTGTTTTTTGTTACCCAACCAAATGCGGGGTCGCGGAGCCAACGAACCGAATCGGCTTTGTAATCGTCGGGGCTATCATAATTATCTTTTTCGGGCTTATCGGCCATCATGGCTTGCCGGAGGTATTCCCTGAAATATGTTCCGGGGCCGCTGTTATGATCCTGAAGCGTATAAAGCGACATGTCGAGAGGAAGCACCCTTACCGAATCGTATTGCCGTTCGGTTAGATAGCCATTTTCGACCATTTGGCTCAAAACCACTTCACGCCGCTTTTTCGATCGTTCTTTGTTCCGCACCGGGCTGTAATACGAAGGTGCCCTGAGCAATCCAATAAGTACTGCCGATTCTTGTAGATTAAGGTCGGCGGGCAATTTGTCAAAATAGGTCCTTGATGCTGATTTTACACCATAAGCAAGGCTGCCAAAATCAACTGTGTTGAGGTACAAAGCCAGGATTTCTTCTTTTGTATAGTTGCGTTCCAGTTTAATGGCTGTAATCCATTCCTTAAGTTTTGCAAACCCGGTTCCAATAATGGTATAATGGTGTTCGCGTGGGAACAGGTTTTTAGCCAATTGCTGGGTAATAGTGCTTCCGCCACCTTTGTTTGTGCCTGTGGCCATACCTTTAAAAACCCTGAAGAGTGCAATGCCATCAATGCCTGAATGTTGTTCGAACCGGAAATCCTCGGTGGCAATCAGTGCCTTTATTATCCATGGCGACAATTCGGAATAATGGATATTTGAACGGTTTTCGAGATAATATGAACCTAAAACCTTTTGGTCGGCAGAAATAACTTCGGAAGCGAGTTTGCTTTTTGGGTTTTCCAATTCCTCGAACGAAGGCATAAACCCTAACCACCCGATTGACAGGGCAGTGAAAAACAAGGCCATAAACAGCAGTCCGATGAAATACCACTTCCAGTACCATTTCACCCATTGGTTTTCGTTCCGGTTTTTTTTCATTATTCAGATAATTTTCGGCTAATGTTTTTATGGCCTTATGCTATTATTCTTCTTGCTTTTTTATCAGGATGCCGATATCCGAAATACCTTTGAGGGTTTCTTTTCGCATGGCTTGGTTTACCGCAATAACATAATTTCCTTGCTTACGGAAACGCACACCTTTGCGGAACAAAAAGCGGTTGTCCTTATGTTTTCCCATTCCTTTTCCAAACCACTTGCCATCAGGTGCTGCAAGTATGCATTCGGCTGTATCGCGCGAGTAGGAGTTGTCTGGATAAAAGGCAGTTATGAACAAATATAAGTTTTGTAAGTCGTAGCTGGTGGTATTGCGGACTTCGAAATAAAAATTGTACGAAGCGAGTGTATCCCTCGAATTGAAAGTATAGAAAAGTGTATCTGAGGCTTTCCATTCATCATTTTTTAAGTGGGCCGACTCATTGAAAAAAACTGTTTTGTCGCAGGCTGTGGCCAGAAAAACCGCTACAACCAGTAATGTGGCAATTGGCAGGTTAGATAGCTTAAAGCAAGTTTTGATGAAAATCCTGGACATGCTATTTTTTATCAGATTTATGTGTGTTGTGGCTTTTTTTGTCAAACCTGTGCAAGTCGTCGCTGGCAACTACCAGGCCAATAGCTGGCTTCTTATCCTGCTTAATGGTGAAATCCTCAATTTTCTCAGGTATTTTCCCTGATTTGTTCAACGTAATTATTTCCTTAACCCTTTCAACGGTAAGTGCAAACATTTCGTGTTCTTTGCCTTTGTACCCAAACCACATGGTTGCGCCAAACACATCAATTTTTTGTAAAAGCGCGTCGCCTTTTTTTGTTTTCAGCACTGAATTGTCGTCGGGGAAATCTTTCAATGCATCGTTATACGCTTCTACTTCGTAATTGAGACAGCACTTTAGCTTGGAGCATTGACCGGCAAGTTTTTGTGGGTTGGACGAAAGTTGCTGAACCCTTGCCGATGCCGTAGATACAGAGTGGAAACCGCTGATCCAGGTTGAGCAACACAATTCGCGGCCACAAGAACCTAAGCCACCTAAGCGGCTGGCTTCCTGCCTCATGCCAATCTGCCTCATTTCGATTCTGATTTTGAGGTCTTCGGCCAATATTTTTATCAATTCCCTGAAATCGACCCTGTCCTCGGCTGTATAAAAGAATATTGCTTTTGTGTCGTCGCCCTGGTATTCAACATCGTTTACCTTCATTTTTAGCCCAAGTCTCAAGGCTGCAACCCTTGTTTTATAAAGGGCATCGTGTTCGCGGGCTATGGCATTCATCCATTTGTCAACATCTATTTGTTTGGCTTTACGGTATAGCTTCCTAACGTCCTCCTTACTTGGGTTTATGTTTTTTCGCAGCATCTGCAACCTTGCGGTTTCGCCGGTTAAGGTAACTATACCGATATCGTGGCCAGGTGAGGCTTCTACAGCTACAATATCGCCATTATGGATATTTAACCCGGCAGGTATCCTGAAAAAGTCCTTGTGGTTATTTTTAAACCGGACCTCGGCACAGTCGAATTTAACGTTGCTGCCTGGGAGCGGTATCTGGCTAAGCCAGTCGTAGACTGATAGTTTTGCACACTTTTGCTCGGCTCCTGAGCGGCCTAACAAGGGGTTGCTATTTGTACAGCATCCTCTTGAGGCCATAAATGCCATGGGGGGTATATTGAGTTGTAGGTTTTCTTCCATTTTTTGTAAATCTTTCCGCAGCTGGTGTTGGATTAAAGCTAACGGTTGGTTTGTTGTTTTAGTGTTTTGTTACAACCACAAGGCTATAAAAGGCGTAGGTGGTTAGAAGCGAAACAATGGAAATTGTCTTTTGTCTGTTTGCGAGGGTTGACAGTTAAAAACATTTCTTTGAGGGTTTGATTATAAGCCTTGGCTAAAAAACCATTTATCGCTCAGAATCGCCAAAATTACACATTTTTGGCTTGGGGTGTGGCAGGCACTTTCAAAATACGGGCTATAAGGTGCGAGAGGTCGGTGAGTACAATTTGTGCATTGGCATTGCGCTCTATGTGAAAAATGGCACGGTTAAACTCGTCATCGAAGTATTTGATGTTCCTTGGATGTATAAAAGCCGAGAATTTTTTAACAAAATCGAGTTCCTCCCCATCCAGTTTTACCAATTGTTGGTTGCCGACATGGAATTGAAGGCAAATCCTGAACATTTCGAGGCTGTACGACAGTAATTCTTTTTGTTTTTCGCGGCTTCCATCGCCAATAAGCAGAGGTATGGTTTCCTGAAGTTTATCATATTCTTTCAGGTTGCTTGCAATGGTAAAGCAGCGGCGCATCCATTCGCGGAATATACCAAAACGCTCTTGCTCTGCTTCCAACGAAATGCTTCCTGAACCTGTTTTTCCTGCAAGCATCAGGGCTGCTGTGTAGTTACCATCGGCCAATCGTGCTATTTTTGCAGCATCGGCAGTAGCAAAATTATGATTGGTTTCGAGTGATTGTTGTATATCGTTATCGATCAACCTCGGGAATTTAATCAACTGTGCCCTCGATTGTATGGTGGCAAGTATCTGTTCCTGGTTTTCAGAGATAAGAATAAACAGTGTTTTGTTTGGTGGCTCTTCGAGGTTTTTGAGCAGTTTGTTTGCCGAAGTAGCATTCATTTTTTCGACCATCCAAATAATCATAACCTTATATTCGGCCTCATAAGCTTTGTAGGCGAGTGTGCGGTTTATACCATCGGCTTCGTCGGCATTAATAAGGCCTTGCTTTTTTTCGATACCTATTTTTTCGTACCAATCGGGGAGTGTAACGTAAAACGAATTCTGAAGCAGGAATTCGCGCCATGGGACAATGAAATCTTTACTGTAGATTTTCTTTTCATCAACTTCCTTGGTTTTATTCACCGGGTAGATGAAGTGAAGATCGGGGTGGATGAGTTTGCTGTATTTTTTGCACGATGGACACTCGCCACACGAGTCGTCGGGTGTGCGCTTACGGCAGTTGATGTATTGTGCATAAGCCAGGGCAAGAGCTAATTTGCCGGAACCTTCGGGGCCGAGGAATAGCTGCGCATGGCTCACACGGTTGTCGGAAACGGTACGTTTGAGGCGCTGTTTCAAAGGGTCCTGACCGATAATATCGCTAAATTTCATACGTTTTGATGTGGAAAACCAACTGCCAAAGGTAAGTTTTTTTATGATTGTGTTGTTGGAGGGAAGATGATTGATGTGGGATGTTGGATGTGCGATGTTGGATGTTAAGATTGGTTTTGCCCTTTGCCCTTTGCCTTTTACACCTTTCAAAATTCAAGCATCACTTTTTCGGTTTCACCGCCCGAAAACCGCCATTCACCGCTTTTTGCTTGCGTGGCGATAAGAAAGAGTCAACCTTTGCGGAACGAAAACAATAATGGAAACGTTAAAGGATGTTAAAACAATGGAAACAATTTAGAATCATTTTGTTTCCATGTATAATTTTAATTGTACTTTTGCCGCCCTAAAACAAAAATTAATGGACGAAAAAGTTGACCGTATATTATCTGAAAGCATACGCCTATTCATGAAAAATGGTATCCGTAGTGTTTCGATGGATGATATTTCTAAAGAGCTTGGAATGTCGAAAAAAACGATTTACCAGTATTTTGCCAACAAAACAGAATTGGTTGAAAAAGTACTTGGTTTCATGCTTGAAAAAGATAAGCTCCAATGCATTGGCGATGACAAAAGTAAAATGAACGCTATTGATTTCCTGTTAGCTGTAAGCCGAAATGTGAGTGTTCAATTAAAAGACCTGAACCCGATAAATGCTTACGAATTGCAAAAATATTATCCAACCATTTACCGCGATTTTATCATCAAGAAACGCGACCATGTTTTTGCACAAGTAAAACAAAACTTTGCTCAGGGAATTGCCGAAGGCATTTATCGCAACGACCTTGATATTGACCTTGTGGCCCGTTTGTACATTCAGAAATTGGTTGATGTACACGATCCCGAGTTTTTGTCGTCGGTAAACTTTGGTTTCGAAAAAGTCTTTCAAGTGATGTTCGACAACCATATCCGTGGGATTGCAAATGCCGAAGGGTTAGCCTACTACGAAAAACAAACTAATTCATTAAAATAGCAATTTGTAAACTATGAAATTACCCATCATTACTGCCTTTTTAACCGTTACGCTTTTATTTGTTTCGCAGTACACTGCCCTATCGCAGGAAAAACAAGTTGTAACCAACTCTTTCAGCCTGAAGCAGGCTCAGGATTATGCTATTGCAAACAATGCCAATTCGCGAAATTCGACCCTTGACATGGAAATTGCGAAAAAGAAAATCTGGGAAACCAAAGCTTTCGGTTTGCCACAGATAAGCGCACAGGCCAATTACCAGCATTTGTTCACGGTGCCCGAATTGAGCTTTGGAGGTTATTATACCCTCGAATCGTCGCTGCCATTGGGCACACCTGTTTACTCCGATGATATCGGTAAAGGTGTTGCACTCAAATATAACCAACTTGAACCTGTAAAATTGGGTGTGCCAAACAACACAACACTTGATATTACGGTGTCGCAACTTATTTTCAGCGGCGAATACATTGTTGGCTTGCAGGCTACCAAGGTTTTTTACACCATGACCGATCAGAGCCGTCAGAAAACTGAAATTGATTTGAAGGAGAATGTTGCCAATTCGTACGCTATGGCACTTGTTTTCGAACAAACGCGCTTGGTGTTGAACCAGTCGCTCGAAAATACAACCAAAACCCTTTCCGAAATGCAGGAGATGTACAAACAAGGCTTGGTTGAGAATACGGATGTAGATCAGATTGAATTGGTTAGCCTTACACTTACAAATGCTGTAAATTCGATGAACCGGCAGATTGACGCCACCTACGATTTACTGAAATTTCAGTTAGGGATGCCTTTTTCTGACAAAATCACCCTTACCGATAACCTCGAAAGCATTGCAACTTCGGTAAACCTCGAAACCCTGATGAATACAGAGTTTAATATCAACAATAACTTAGATTATCAAATCCTCCAAAATTCCGAAGAAATAAGCAAGCTGAATTTAAAACGGGAAAAAGCTGGCTATTTGCCGAATTTAGCCGCTGTGTACAGGCATAACGAAATGGTGAACGAACCCGCATTGAATTTTAACCCAAAAGATGTTATACAAATTGCAATGAATATCCCCATTGCTACAAGCGGCCAGCGTAACAGCAAGGTACAGCAGCGTAAAATGGAATTACAGAAAGCTACAAATACTAAGGACAATGTCGCTAACGGGTTGCAGCTCCAATACATAAATACCCGCAACGAGCTTACAACAGCTTACGAGAAATACCTTAACGACAAAAGGAATATTGAATTAACCAAACGGATTTTGGATAAATCGGTTATTAAATTCAAAGAAGGACTTGCTTCAAGCCGCGATATAACTGAATTCCTCAACCAATTCCTTACTGCGCAGAGCAATATGTACACATCAATGCTTTCGATGATCACAGCCAAATATAAACTCGACAAATTAAACAACAACCTGTAACCAACACACTAAAGTTATACACATGAAAACCATGAATAAATCCATTATTTTTCTCCTGCTGGTAGTATTGGCAGTAGCTTGTGGCAAACCTGCCGACAAAAAAGCCGAACTCGCCAAACTCAAAAAAGAATATGGCGAATTATCAGCAAAAATTAAAGCCCTCGAAACAGAATTACAGCTTAGCGATACCACTAAAGTTAGTAAGGTAACAGTTGTTTCGGTAACCGAGGCAAAAGCATCAGAGTTTAGCCATTTCCTCGAAGTACAAGGTAAAGTGGATGGTGAAGATAATATTGCTGTTTCGGCCCAGATGCCGGGTGCAATAACCTCCGTTTTTGTAAAGGAAGGCGATCAGGTGCGTAAAGGCCAGGTACTTGCACAAATTGACAACTCTATAATACAGCAGCAAATTTCCAGTACCAAACAGCAACTCGATTTTGCAACTAACCTGTTTTTAAAACAAAAGGCACTTTGGGATCAACAAATTGGTAGCGAGGTTCAGTACCTTACAGCAAAAAACAATAAAGAAAACCTCGAAAAGGCTATTGCAACCCTGAACGATCAGTTGGAAATGACCCGCATAAAATCGCCTATCAACGGAAGTGTGGAAGAAGTGAACCTGAAAGTGGGCCAAATGGCATCACCGGGGCTTCCAGCCGTGCGGGTTGTAAACTTTTCGAGCGTTAAAGTAGTGGCCGAAATAGCCGAAGCTTATGCTCCCAAGGTGAAACCGGGCAACAAAGTAATTGTCTTTTTCCCCGATTTCAATATTGAAGTTGGTTCGCAAATACGCTTTACCAGCAAATACATAAACCCGATAAACCGCACATTCCTCAGCGAAGTCCGCTTAGGCCCATCCAAAGTTGAATATCGCGCCAACATGATGGCTGTTGTGAGAATCAACGATTATTACAACCCTTCAGCATTTTCGGTGCCAATTACACTGATCAGGGATTCGCAATCAGGCAAGTTTGTTTATATAGCCACAGAAGAAAATGGGAAACTGGTAGCACGAAGGCTGATTGTTACTGTTGGGAGCACATATAATGGATTAGCCGAAATTACCAGCGGTATAAAAGCTGGCGATAAAATTATCACCACTGGGTTCAACAGCCTTATTGATGGCGAACTTATTCAGGCGAACTAATCACAAAAACAGGTAGTTTACACTGTTTCAATTATATAGACAAAACAAACATGAAAAATAATTTCAAAGAGTTTTTTGCTACAAGCTGGGCAATTGATAACAAAACCAGTATTTATGTTCTGGCCGTTTTTATCACCTTGCTTGGTATTAGCAGTTACAACAGTATCCCAAAGGAACAGTTTCCCGAAATTGTAATTCCTACTATTTTGGTTAACACGGTTTACCCTGGTACTTCTCCCGAGGATATGGAGAACCTGGTTACCCGCCCGATAGAAAAACAACTGAAAGGGATAAATGGGGTTAAGAAAATTACCAGCAACTCCTTGCAGGATTTCTCTTCAGTCGCAATCGAGTTTAACACAGATGTAAAGGTTCCCGAAGCCAAGCAGCGTGTTAAAGATGCAGTTGACAAAAGCAAATCTGATCTGCCAAACAACCTGCTTACCGATCCGAATGTAATGGACATTGATTTCGCGGAAATTCCGATTATGTTCATTCAGGTTTCTGGTAATTACGATTTGGATCAGTTGAAAAGGTATGCTGAAATTGCGCAAGACCGAATCGAATCCCTCAACGAAATTACGCGCGTGGATATTGTGGGTGCTTTGGAGCGCGAAATCCAGATTAATGTGGATATTTATAAAGCGCAGGCTTCGAGCGTTACCTTAACGGATATTGACCGGGCCATCGCTTCCGAAAATGTTACCGTTTCAGCGGGTAATATCAGCACATTCGGGATGAAACGATCCATACGCGTTCAGGGACAATTTGCCAACCTCGATGTAATGAGGAATATCCTTATAAAATCGGCAAGCGGCGCAACTGTTTACCTGAAAGATGTTGCTGAAATAAAAGATACATTTAAAGAACAGGAAAGTTTTTCGCGCCTCAACGGCCTTAATGTAATAACACTTAATGTTGTTAAAAAAAGTGGCAAAAACCTGCTGGAGGCTTCCGACAAGATTAAAAAAATACTCAACGAGGATCTTGTAAATAAAGAATTCCCCAAGGACCTTAAGGTTTCCCTAACCGGCGAACAATCGCGCTATACCCGCAATACCCTCGAAGAACTTAACAATACCATTATTATCGGTATGATTCTGGTTACACTGGTGCTGATGTTTTTTATGGGATTTACAAATGCCTTTTTTGTAGGCCTTGCTGTGCCGCTTTCAATGGCAATTGCATTTATGATTATGCCGGCACTGGGTTTTACAATGAATATGATTGTAATGTTCGGGCTCATCTTTGCTCTCGGAATTGTGGTTGATGATGCCATTGTGGTTATCGAAAATATCCACCGAACACATCAAAAGCAGCCTAATATTGTACTTGCAGCAAAACAAGCGGCCGGGGAAGTGTTCCTGCCTATTTTGTCGGGTACCTTAACCACGCTGGCCCCATTTTTCCCGTTGGCATTCTGGCCGGGTATTGTAGGTAAATTTATGTTCTATATTCCGGTAACGCTTATTATCACCCTGTTTGCTTCTCTTTTTGTTGCTTATATCATCAACCCTGTATTTGCTGTTTCATTTATGAAACACGAATTCGATGCACCTGATAAAACGAAAACAAGAAAACGAACGATTGTCGAAATAGCTGTTGCGCTGGGTTTAGCGCTTGTCAGTTATGCTATCTATGCAAACAATCATAGCGAAACTGCTTTTGGATTCGGAAACTTCTTTGTATTTGTTGCACTGTTATTTGTATTCTTTCACGCCGTATTAAAACCATACATCAAATGGTGGCAGGAAACTGCATGGCCTGGCTTAATGAGGATATATGAAAAACAACTGCGGTTTTTCCTGAAAGGCAGAAATCCCTGGTATATGCTTATTGGTGTGGTTGCTTTATTGTTCCTCACTTTTGTAGCAACAGGAATCCGCAATCCAAAAGTGTTGTTTTTTCCTGATAATATGCCTAATGCAATTAATGTTAGCGTTCAGATGCCAGTGGGAACCGATCAGAAAATAACCGATTCAGTAACAAAATTAGTGGAACAGAGGGTTGTTAAAGTTCTTGGCAACAACAATCCGGATGTTGAATCGGTAATAGCCAATATTGCTCTTGGAGCCGGTGACGAAATGGACTTTAGCAGGAATCTTAGTTCGGAGAAGGGTAAAGTTACCATCAACTTTGTAGAATATAAAAACCGTATTGGCCGGAACACAACCGAATACCTGGATTTGATACGCAAGGAAGTAAAAGGGATTCCGGGTGCTGAGATAACAACTGATAAAAACCGTTCAGGCCCTCCGACCGGAAAGCCTGTCAATATTGAAATTACAGGTGAAAACCTGCCGGATTTGATTGCTGATGCAGGTGCTTTTAAGAATTACCTCGATTCGCTACAGATTCCCGGAGTTGAAGATTTAAAGAGCGATTTTCAGGAAAACAAACCAGAAATTGCTATCAACATCGACCGTGAAAGGGCTAACCACGAAGGTATCAGCACTGGACAGATTGCTATGGAAATACGCACATCAGTGCTTGGGAAAGAAGTTTCCAAATACAAAATGGACGAAGACGAATTCCCAATCCAATTGCGGTATTCGTTGGATACCCGCGAAAATATCAACAAACTGATAAACCTTAAAATCACCTATCGTGATATGAATTCTGGGTTGTTGAGGCAAATTCCCCTATCATCAATTGCAAAAATCGAATATGTTGATTCTTATGGCGGTATAAAGCGGCAGAACCTGAAAAGGATCATAACATTGTCGAGCGGTGTTATGACCGGTTATACAGCCAACGAGATTGTTGCCGAAATAAATAAACTGGCTGCAGATTTCCCTTTGCACGAAGGGGTGCAGATAAAACTTACCGGTGAACAGGAAGACCAGGCAGAAACCTCTGCATTCCTCGGCAAAGCCATGATGATTGCCATAGGACTGATTTTCTTCATTTTAATTACCCAGTTTAATTCAATGAGTAAAACCATTATTATACTGAGCGAAGTAATTTTCAGTGTAATCGGTGTGCTTTTAGGCATTATGATTTTCAATATGTCAATCTCAATCATTATGACCGGACTTGGAATTGTTGCACTGGGAGGTATAGTGGTGCGAAACGGAATACTGATTGTTGAGTTTATAGACACTCTCAAGGAGCGTGGAATGAAAACCCGTGAAGCTATTGTTCAGGCTGGTTTAACCCGTATAACCCCGGTAATCCTTACTGCAACAGCTACAATACTTGGCCTTGTGCCACTTGCAGTCGGGTTTAACCTCAACTTCGAGACAATGTTTACCCAGCTTAACCCACAAATACATATTGGTGGCGATAATGTAATGTTCTGGGGACCACTCTCGTGGACTATTATATTTGGCCTGAGTTTCGCTACTTTCCTCACTTTATTATTTGTGCCGGCAATGTACATTATTGCCTACGAAATGAAGATTAAATTGAAAAGGAGAAAAACCAATAAGTTAAGCAAACAGAATCTTTAAACAGTATTGATTCCCCTTAAAGGTGGCATTGGAAGTTCCGGTGCCACTTTTTTTATTGCTTTTTAAACAAATATCTCAAAAGGCTGTTTGTTATTTAGAATTATTCTAAATACACTTATTTGTTCCTGCTCTCGATTATTTACTTCCTTATCAGCATGTTTGGTTCGGATTTTTGGCAAATAAGTAAGGGACAAAGAAATAAGTACTGAGTAACAGAAAAAATTGATGGCAACCCGAATTACCCAAATCGTTAATCCTTAATAATTTATATTTATGAAAATCAAACATTTACCATGGATTTTAGCGGCAACTACAGTTATTTTATTTGCCAGTGGCTATACATTGATGACCCCAACGGGAGCCCCGGCAGCTAAAACTGGCTCGCCTGGCGATGGGTCCAATTGTACCGAATGCCACGGCGGGACTGCTACCACAACTGCCGGACAAATTACCTCTAATATTCCTGCCAGTGGTTATGTGCCAGGCACAACTTACCAGATTACCGCCACCAACCCATTGACGGGTTCAGGTAAAATGGGATTTGAAGTATCGCCACAAAATGTTGCTGGAACACAATTGGGTACTCTTGTTGCAGGATCAGGCAGCAAGCTTGTTGGAGGTACAAAATATGTAACCCATTCAAATGCAAATACTACCACCAACACCTGGACTTTTAGCTGGATTGCACCGGTTGCTGGTACTGGTCAGGTAACATTTTACGGAGCATTTGCCAGAAATAAACCCGGTCCTGTGACCAAAAGTACTCTTGTTGTTGAAGAAGCCGCTTCTGCTCCAGGTGCTGCAGGAGCAATTACAGGGCCTGCTACCGTTTGTAAAAACAATACAGAATCCTATTCAATTGCTGCTGTTTCGGGAGCAACGGGTTATGTGTGGACTGTACCCGCAGGTGTAACTATACAAAGCGGCCAGGGCACAACTTCAGTAAGTGTTTTGTTTGGCACTTCAGCGGTTTCGGGAAACATTAGTGTTTATGGTACCAATGCCGCTGGAAACGGAGCTGCTTCAAATAAAATGTTGACTGTGAACACGGTTCCGGCAACACCTGCAATCCCTGACGGCCCATCGCTTGTAAATGTACAAAATACCCCAAATAGTAATTATTCAACCACCACTACTGCGGATTCCTTTATTTGGGAACTTTCCCCAGCCAACGCTGGAAGCATTTCAGGAACAAGCGCAACAGCAGCCGTAACCTGGAGCAATTCGTATATTGGCAATGCCGAGGTTAGGGTAAAAGGTGTAAATCCCTGTGGCGAAGGTGCATGGTCGCTTGTTAAATTCACACAAGTTATCAATACAACTGGTGTTGACGAGTTCACTTCGGGCATAAAAGTAATTACAGGCGGGGCAAACAACCAGACTGCTATTGAAATGAACACGGAGGTTAGGGAAGCTAAGCTGATGATCCTTGATATAACGGGAAGGGTTATGTTAAATACAACAATTCCAGGAACTGGGACTTATAAAATTAATCAGCAATTGAAATCCGGGGTTTACATTGTAACAGTAAAAGCTGGTAGCTCTGTACTCAACCAGAAAATTTTCATCAATTAATGTTTAGAAACTGAATTTCATACAAATTTAAAAATAGCTGCCAAATTTATCGGCGGCTATTTTTTTGCTAAGCAATTTGGAAAACCATGTTGAGAAGTAGCATTTTCAGTTTGAACCCAATTTCAGTTGGCCGAAAATTATATTAAACTATTACTTTAAAATTGTGCGGAAAGTAAGGTTAATCCGGGGTTTTGAAATTAGTTTAGTTGGTGGCAACCTGTGCAGCCAATGGGTTTGGGTGGTGCCTGCCATTACCAGTAAACTCCCGTGTTGTAAAACCACCGAAACAGTTTCTTTTGTTAGTTTGTGCCGGAAAGAGAATTTGCGCTCTGCGCCAAAGGTTAATGATGCAATAGCACCATTTTGCTTTAAATCCTTTTCAGCATCGCTGTGCCAGGCCATACCTTCTTCGCCGCTGTGGTATAGGTTAAGTAGGCAAGAGTTGTATTTTTCCCTTGTTTTGTTATCTGCAATTGTTTTTAATTCAAGCAATTCGGCAGTCCATGGCAATGCCCTTTTTGTAGTTTTCGAATAGGTGTATTCAAAATCCTGATCGCCATACCAAGCCACTTTTCTTTTGGTAATAATTCTTTTTCCGAAAATGATAGCCTCATCATTTTTCCATACAATAGTTTGTAACAGACAATCGAAATAGTGGTTGGCTTGCAACAATGGCGCAACTTTTCCATAATAATTTACAATACCATCTCTGGGCAGAAGGTTTAAATTTTCATCGAGACTATCGTTGAATAAATCCATTGAAACTATTATGTGCCTAAAGTACTTGGATGCCTAAAATGCCTAAGGTTACTTGGTGATTGTATTTGTTATAATAACCAAGTACTTAGGCTTAAATATTTTGTTGGAATTGAAGATTAATGTAAGCGACATTTTCTGAATTTTAAGGAGTGATAGTGTTAGTGGGATTAACTGTAGGCATTTAATGCAAAATAAGCACTCCAAGTACTTTAGGCACTTTAAGTACTAAAGGCACTTTAAGTACTCTTTAATCGCAATACTTCCAAGCCCTTAGATACTTTGCTTTTTCAAAATCCTCAATGCTTCGTCAACATGTTTGGTAGCTTGCATCTGCGAATTGAAAATGTAAATCACCCTGCCCGTTTTGTCGGCGATGTAGGTTACCCGTCCGGGCAAAAACCCCAAAAAGTTGGTTGGCACCCCAAATTGTTTCCTTATTTTGTTTCCCTCGTCGCTCAGCAAGGTAAAACTGAGCCGGTGTTTTATGGCAAATTCTTTATGGCTTTCAACCGATTGACCGCTGATGCCAATAATAAGCGCATCAGCCTCCTCAAAAACCTCGAATTGGTCGCGGAACGAGCAAGCCTGGGCTGTACAGCCGGGCGTGTCATCTTTTGGGTAGAAATAGATAACCAGGTTTTTTTTACCGAGTACAGAATTTATGTCGAACAAATTACCGTTTTGATCTTTAAGCTTGAATTCAGGGATTTTACTTCCAATTTTTATTTCGTTCATGGTAATGACTATGTTTAGGTCTTCAAAGACAGTTGTTAAAAGTAGGTATAGGATTAGGTAAAACGATAAAAAATGAGTGATAAAGAAGCTATAACAAAAGGCGTTTTAAATTTTACTTTAAGTTGTTTCCAGTTAGCACGTTTTTGATCGGGTAAGTCTTTTCACTGCCAAAACCTCAACCCATCCACTCTCTTTGAAAAAATGAGAAAGGTGCCTAAACCCGATAAATTCAGGCAAGCAAATAAATCAATCCCCTAATCTTTACTATCGATCCTTACCATCTGCATCCAGAAAATACAGATAACGAAGTTAATACAAAAGGTATTTTAAGTTTGCTTTATTTTAAGTTGATTCTGGTTAGCATGTTTCTGTTCGGGTAGGTCTTTTCACAATCCACAATCCGCAATCCGCAATCCGCAATCCGAAATCCGCAATCCGCAATCCGCAATCCGAAATCCCTACTTACAATGCTCCTTCAGCATTTCGGCAGCTTTTTTATTGCCAAGTGTAAGTGCTTTTTGCCAATCGTTGCATGAGTTTTTGCTTCCCGAATATTGGTAAGCAGCGCCACGGTTAAAATACGCGTCCGAATTTTTTGGTTCGAGGGAAATAGCTTTAGTATAATCGTCAATAGCTGATTTGTAATCTTTTAGCATAACCTGGCAATTTCCCCTGTTCATGAAAGCCATTACCCTTTTAGGATCGAGTTCTATTGATTTTGTGAAAGATGCAGCCGCTTCGCTATAGGATTGCATGGCAGCCTGTGATGTGCCTTTATTATAATATGCAATGGCATAGTCAGGGTTGCTTTCGATGGCAAGGTCGTAATCGGCAATAGCTTCGGCGTGTTTGCCTTTTCCTGCTTTTATAACACCACGGTAATTGAGCGCATCAACAAAACGTGGGTTAAATGTTAAGGCTTTTTCGAAATCTTCGTTTGCCTTTTCGGTGTTGCCCGCATCGAAATAAAGTTTGCCACGATAATAAAAAAACACAGGGTTTCCCTGGTTGTTTTGTATGGCAAGTTCAATGTTGGTAAAAGCTTCCTGAGGTTTGTTCAATTCAATCAAAGCTTTTGCTTTATAAAAATATGCGTTATAATTTTTGTAGTTCTTTTTTATGCAGAGGTCGAAATCGCCAATAGCACCTTGCAGATCGCCCTTTTGGGCTTTTTCTAACCCATCGAGCAACTCTTGCGGCCTGTATGGGTTTGGCATGTTGAGAGGCGTCATCTTGGGTTTGCCAGGCACGGCTTTACTTTTTGAAGAAGTATCGGGACTTAAGGTTACCGACTTTTTCGGCCCCGAGGCTTGTTGCGATTTTTTCTCTTCTGTCAGGGCTTTGGCGGCATTATCCCAGCTTTGGGTTTCTTCTTTCACCATATTATTGGTATCGGGAACAATTGCTGCGGTTGACGAATCAAGCGTTAAACTGTCGGCAGTGCCAACAGCAGCCGTATTGGTCCCTTTGCAGGAAGTGAATCCTATTGACACTGTTAGGATTGAAACGGCGATGGTATTTATAAAGTTTTTTGCCACTGTTTTGTAGGTTTTAGTTGTTGGGTTTTAAGATTGTCCTGTTTATAAGCAGTAAATTTAACAAATTGATGTGTTTGAGTTGGGTAGTAGGGGTGAAATTGATGTTGGGCCAAACTGTATGTTTCGGCAAAAGCCCAGCACAACACTTTTCACTTTTCGTTATTTGCTATTCGTTAATCCTTATCTCCCATCAGTTTTTGAACCATTAGCGCTGCTGCTCTATCGGAAGCACCAGGAGGGCCAACGCGGATGAGTAATTCCTTGTAATCGTCAAGCATCCGGCTGCGTTGCTTGCCATCCGGCAACAGGGGTGCAAGTTCGTGGTAAAGGGATTCGGCAGTAAATTTGTACTGAATTAGTTCTGCTACAGCTTTACGATCTAAAATCAGGTTCACAAGCGAGATGTATTTCACATGTACAAGCATCAAGGCAATAAGCGCTGATAGGAAACTGAACCTGTAAACTACCACTTGAGGGATTTCTAACATGGCCGTTTCGAGGGTTACGGTGCCCGATTTAACAACTGCAGCCCGCGAAACCCTGAGCAAATCGTGGGTTTTTCCGATAACTACTTTTACAGGATAATTCTTGATGAGATTGGAGTAATATTCCGGTTTTATGGTAGTAACGCCTGCAATTACGAACTGGTAATTGGGAAAATGTTCGGTAGTTTTAAGCATGAAAGGCAAAATCAGTTTCAATTCCTGCTTGCGACTGCCAGGCACAAGTGCAATTATGGGCTTGTCGTTTAGTTTGTTAGCTTTTCTAAAAGCACTTTCGTTGATTTTTGCAGTCAAATCCATTGAATCGGGCATGGGATGTCCCACAAATTCAACATGGTATCCGTAGCGGGCATGAAATTCCTTTTCGAAAGGCATAACCACAAAAGCCATGTCGGTATTGCGGTGAAGCTTGTGGACACGCCGTTTTTTCCAAGCCCAAACCTGAGGCGAAATGTAATAAAACACTTTCAATCCTTGCGCTTTGGCAAACTCGGCAATGCGCATATTGAAACCCGGATAATCTACCAGAATTACCGCGTCAGGTTTCCACGAAAGTATATCTTGTTTGCAGAAACGGATATTTTGAAGTATTGTTTTTAGGTTAAGGATTACTTCCTGAAAACCCATGAAAGCCAGTTCGCGGTAGTGTTTTACTATGGTGCCCCCAACTTCGAGCATGAAGTCGCCACCCCAGCACCGGAACTCGGCCTGTGAATCACGCGCTTTGATTCCATGCATAAGCTTCGATGCATGCAAATCGCCAGAGGCTTCACCCGCTATAACATAGTATTTCATTGGGATGTATAACTTGTTCTTTTTAAAATTGTTACTGTTTGTGGAAGTAGAGTTTATAAAGTGCCTAAAGTGCCTAAAATGCCTAAAGTACTTGGAGTTGTTGAATTCCATTGTAATCCCCAATCCGCAATCCGCAATCCGCAATCCGCAATCCGCAATCCGCAATCCGCAATCCCCTAAAAAGGGAGCGCAAAATTACTATTCTTGAGGAAAATGAGAAATAGGAGTATCATAATTACTGTTAATACCATGAG
>CAJAXK010000361.1 GCA_903946925.1 uncultured Bacteroidales bacterium
CAGGTACCGGTGCCCTTAATCACAATGGGTGTTCCCTCGTTGCCCTCAACCGAAAGGGATGCAAGGAAAAAGCCTTTTTCGCCGGTTACAGCCATTTCGGTCCCGGCAAGTTGCAGCGAATCGGCAAATACCCCCGCCATAAATGAACCTCCATTTGGGTTGGGGCATACAAGTATTTGTTTTATGGTGGCTTGTCCGCCGATATTCCTCAGCCAGAGTGGGTTCCCCTGTTGGTCGGACATGGCTATGTAGGCACCGGTATAAGCCTGAGTAGATACCTGTTTGTTGCCATAAAGAAGAGTGTCCTGGAATAGGCCAGCAACCCATATCCCCTGGGGCGTGCTGGCAAGGGAAGTGATATTGTCGAACATTGGCCCACCGAAAGTTTTTTGCCAAAGTATATTGCCGTTGGTATCGCAGGAGGCCAGAAAGGCATTGTTGCTAAAAACCAATCCGGGATGTGTGGTGTCGCCTGACAAAGTGCCTTTGAGGCTGCCGCCCAACATATAATTGCCCGCAGGGGTGGCAACCATGCTATTGACATAGTCCCAACCCTGCTGACCGAAACGCTGTGCCCATTGAAGGGAAAGCTGCTGGGCGGAAGCACTTAGTGATGCTACGGTGAATAAAACTATGGCAAGATATATTTTGGGATGCATGGAACTGGTTTTAATAATTAATACGGATCTCAATGAAAAAGGATAAAACAGTGCCTAGGGCGTTTTGTAATGATAATCGTACTTTTTAAGGATATTGCCTTGATGGTCTTTTACATAAGAAAGTCGGTTGAAAGGATCGTAATTGTAAAAGGTGGGCTTGTTGTTGGCATCGCTGGCGGAGGTAATACCAATTAAAGGTTCATAGGTATAGGTGGTCATTTGGGCATCCATGGGGTAGAAGCGGAGGTCGTCGAAAGTGCCGTTACCACCTGTATAAACTTTTATTTTAAGGTTAGGATCAAAATATGGCTCGATTTTTATTCGGGGCAATTCCACTTCGAGCAAATGCCACAAACCATCATTGGCCGGATTTGTTGCCCTGTTATTTGTACCCCAAACACCATCCACTTCTATATGAAGATAAGCATCGGTGCTACCTTTAACCCAACAGCTTGCCTTGTAACCACAATGTTTCTGGGCATTGTCTCCTACTTCGAATGAGGTACCGGGTCCATATTCACTTGTAACTTTTAGAGATTTTTTACCTGTGAAAGGATCTGTTACAAAGTCTGTTTTAGCATACCCTGGAATTGGAAAGGAGTTGGACTCGTTGTTTTCGAAACCTGTGTGGCCGCATTCGGTAGTGGTGGCGTTTTTGGTTTCGGCAATGGGGTAGGTATTATCATATCCCCATCCATAGATAGAAAGTATATCGTTAGTTTTTTGGGCCATGCTTAGTTTGCCATTGGTATTGTAACTAAAAATACTGCGGACTACATAATTAGAATTATGTTTTATTTCGCCTGTGACAACATCAAAGTAGGATGGCACGAACCCAGTATTATTGGCAACAGACAAACCAAGAGGTTCAAGAATTTCCAGATTATATTCCTCAACGGGTTTTGCCAAATTGTTTTTTATGGTCTTATATTGTAAAAATTTACCAAAGGTAACTTTATCCCCATCGTTTGTTAGTAAAACGTTGTATTGTTCAACAATAGGCGTAAAGATATGGTTATCTTTCATTTTCTTTATTGCCAAAGCAAATGGATCTGAAGAATTTATGATATTATAGTCAGATGTGTACAGAAAGTGGGTACGTTTTTTTCTGTTGAAACTATCAACAGTTTCTTCACTCTTCAATAACTGAACAGAATTATATCCATATATATGGTCTGTAACAACCTTTCCTTGAAGGGTATTATTGGAATAAAAATAGTTTTCTTCTGTCTTTTTAAATAGCCTATACCAATTAGTGTAATAACCGTAAACACCCCATCTCAGATCATTGTAGGTGGCAGGTTCCCCCATTTCCTGAAAGGACTCCAAGGTCTCACTATTTACTTTAATAGCATAAAAAACCTCATTTCCGGAATTTGGGACATAGTTATAAATGGTTTTCTTTACGGGATTACCGTCACTATCATTCAATAATTCTTCCTTCAGCACCGAATTGCACCAATCTAAATCAAATGCAGGGATAGGGGGATAATGATCTTGTAACCATTCGTAGCCAGTGAAAAGTACATATCCAGGCATGGAAGATACACTGAATGATTTGCCCAAATAATCCTGGTAATAATGTGATATATCGGCATCAACTTCATATTTTCTTACTATTTCACTACCATCGCTAAGACCTTCAGTAATCTCGGAATATACAATAGCATTGCCATTGAAAACACCATAATCGGTTTGGGAATCAAGAAATCTTGTTGTGTAATCATGGGTATGGGAAGGGATATTGACATTTGCGACCCCAACCCCGCAAGTCAATGTAACATTGCTTTCGATATACACATCACGTTTACATAACTTTGGCAATGCCAGACAAATACCTGAGGTGTGAGCAATATCTTTATTGATAGGGTCAGTAGCCATATAGGTATATGTTTTAACAACATCGGGTGACAATCCCATCGCGTCATGTTCGGTTATCTTTTTTACCCGTAACCCACCCCCTGACAAGGAATGGTTGTTATATAAAAATGAATGTTTTTCATACTGAATGGAAGTTGTGCCTCCGGTTGGGAGGGTTATCGTTTTGAGAATACCAGCCTGCATGTTTGTTTCATCAGAGCTCCTATCGGTGCCATTTATATGGGTAAAGTATGAATTGGCCAGGGTGCTAAATAAAACATATATCCCGTTGTCATTATTTCGGCACCCCTGAGCCGGGCTGCTTTCGTTCACCCAAACATACGGCCTCGCTATATAAGTATCTATTGCAGACTGTACAGCCGGATTTGGATTGGGTTGGTTTTTCTTATAATAACCCCAATAGTCAACTTCGTGTGATAAACGCATAGGCATAGTTTGCTGATCGTATCCAAATGAATATTTTTGGTCGTTGATGGTCAAACCATCTAAACGCAGACGTTTGAAAAGATCAGGATGGGTAACATGATCTGGATCGATAATATTCTCAAAATAGGAAGTAGTTAAACTGGCGGTTATAACAGTTTCATTGGTGATAGTTTTTTTGACAAATATCTGTTTTAGCGATGGAGGCGCACTTAAACCGCTAATATCTTCTCTGTTTCCTTCAGTAGGAACAAATTGTACGATTCCGCCTTTCCATGTAATAGTTGTTATTCTTGGCTGTAAGGTATGAATCCAAGTAAAATCTTTTGCTATAACTGAAGTGTCAAAATAGAATCCACCCTCTTGTAGATTATAACGACAATTTTTCCGGTAGTAGTACTTTTCATTTGTATGTGAAGTGTAGCTTGGCTCATCGATTTCGTAGTTGAACAAAATAGATTCATTGTCAGGAGTCTCAATCTTGCTTAGATACCAGCCGATCGTGTGTTGAGTAGGGTTGTCATACGTTTGGTGGCCTACTGGCGCCATGAATCGTTGTGTGTGGAAATTAAAGCAATAATTTTTCAACCATGTTTGAAATGAAGTTACTTTCTTTTGTGTTTTTTCAAGCATGTCGAATATATATTTATTTCCATTTTCATCGGTGATTGTAAAGCTAACAATATTGTTGCTTGAGCCAACCAATGCACGGGCAATTTCAATCTTCAGGTTTGTTTTTGGGATAAATATAACATTATTGTCTTTGTCCATTATGAATTTCCCGGAGTAATTGCCAAATGAAAAATGATAAACATCTGGTTCGCCATCATAAGTTGGCCCAGAAAAAGCCAAAATTGACATCATGTCCACATTGCTATATGTAACGGAATTTCCGTTAGAGGTGGCCTGCGCAATGATTTTCTCGTACAATTTAGTGCCGCCGCCATAACAGTATCCAACATATTCAGATTCATCGGCAGAGCCTTTAATTTCGCGTGTAATAACCCCACCAGCACTTAAGGACCAACCTAAGCCTACCCAACTGGCTAACTGGTTGACTTTTATTCCGGAAGCATTGTACGAAAGCACGATAGGTACCGATATCCCTTCTGTCTTGATGGTATAAATAGGGTAGGAGATTCCAGGAACCCCGGTATTGCCCTTCATGGCTATTTCAGCACTACGGACAATTGCGGCAGAATTTGGCAAAGGTGGAATGTTATTGGTAAGGTTGATCTTATACATATCAGTATAATCTTGTGTATAGCCAGTAAAACCTCCAAGCAGGATCAAACTGAAAAGCGCAAACCTTATAAAATAACCTTTATAGAAATTGAACGTGGGTTGGAAAAAATTCATGGCATAAAAAATTAAGTAGAAATTAAATCTTGATTCAGTTTTAAAAGGATGCAACCCAAATTATGGCTTGTATTCGTTTGTAGTTGACATTTGCACTGTGTATGTGTGAAATATAATGCATTAAGCGGGATTGATTTGCTGAATTTAATAAAACTGTGGACATCAGAATGCCCATTATGTGTTATTCACATTTCGGCTTGTTTCGGAGGAAAGCTCAACAACCCTCGGTCGGTGCTTCAATCATCACTTCACCTCACTTTTGACTGTTCACTATTCCTTCATTACCCCACTATAAACCTCTTCGTAACAACTCCATTTGCATCGCTAACCCTAAGCAGATAAATACCTTTTTTGTATCCCGTAACATTCAGTACAAATTTTTTCTCTTTCACTTTAAACCGGCAAATTATCCTGCCCGAAGCATCTATTATTTCGGCATTGGCGTTTTGCAGGGTATAGGTTACAGGTATTTCTACCGTAGCATACTCATGGGCTGGGTTGGGGTAAAGCTTAGCTTCATTATTCAATGGTGGCTGGTTTATACCTACCGATGCTGCCGAATCAGTTAATTGAAATAACCAGATAAACGGGGTTAAATCATAACTGTTTGAAGCTGAGGTACACTCTATGTCATAGTAACCACCCACTAATGTAGTACAAGCGATCACATAATCCGCTTCGGTAATTTTAAGTACAGAGTTGGTGGTTATCGCCTGTCGCTCATAGGAGCCAATACATCGCTGCCACAAAATTTCTCCCGTATCATTTAACCTGACCATCCATATATCATTTTCGGCGTCATAACCAGGTACATATCCATGTATTCCGCTTACATCCCCACTGCTTGATGTAGTTGTTCCAAACATCATATAATCCCCATTAGAGCATTGGTATAGGCGTACAATATCTTCACGCCCCCATCCCCCATAACACCGCTGCCATTCAATATTCCAATCTAAGTCAGTTTTTTGCAGCCAGATATCGCTAGTGGGATTTCCATTATAGGTGATGCCAGGATGAAACCCTATATTGGTAGATGCAATATCAGGCGAATAAGTAATACCAGAAATCAGATACCCATTGGGTAATTCTATTACAGACCTCATATTATCAGCTACTGAACCGTGATAACATTTTTGCTTTTGCAGGTTGCCGTTTTTATCTAATTTGAACAATAATCCATCCACAGAATTGGTATCTGAATAGGAACAATCAATATTTCCCCCATAACCAATATTGAAGGCACCGCTTATCATAAACCCACTATCCTGGGTTTGCATAATTTGCGAGGAATAGTCCTGCCATACCGACCCCATGGTAAAGTCCCATTGCTTGGTACCGTTGCTGTCCAATTTCAGCACCCATATATCCCTGCCCCAAAAATAATTGGTAACATCGCCATCATCCGAATACGTGCTGCTCAGTATTGCCAAACCACCATCATACGTATCAATCGCCATTATTGCTTCATCGCGGTATGTTCCACCATATATTTTATCCCATAGCTTATTGCCCGCGCTATCAATTTTCACAATCCAAATATTACAGCTATTGGGATAAGGGTTAACCGTAATATCCCCATCTTCCGAACATTCAGTCCCAACCAGATAATAATTGCCATCCAAGGTCGGAAAAACCCCACAAGGCCATTCGGCATCGGACCCTCCGTAATATTTCCTCCATAAGGAATCACCAGTAAGGGAGGTTTTTATCAGAACAATATCAACATGAGTGCCCCTTTCTTGCATAGCAGTAATAAAATAACCATCATCTGCCCGGCACAAACTAGTTTGG
>CAJAXK010000362.1 GCA_903946925.1 uncultured Bacteroidales bacterium
GATCTACTGAAAGTACCGAACACGCTGTATGCTCCGGTGTTGCCACTATAGCTATTTACAGTTACAGTGCTGCCCCTGATGTCAACAACGCTGAAATAAAAGGTTTGGTTATTGTTGGGCGAATTGCTCAGTTTGAGCAACCTTGCCGGATGCCTTCTTATGCTGGCTGGCATTATGGTTGTTCAGGTTTGGGGAAGTAGGAGGGAAGCAACGCAATAAGTTTTTGTGCTGCAGCAAGGTTGCTCGGGATTGTTTTTTTGATACCGCCGAGCATTATTGCAGCCGCAAATATCAAAATAACTGCGATGTTGGTAAAAAGGCTTTTAGTAATCTGGGGTTTAATCATTGAGTCCACTCCGAAAAGTCTTTTTTGCCACAAAGTGTTACATTGAGCTTGCCGATTGGGTACAAAGCCACTAAGGATCTGTAATGAATTAAATTGGTTATTAAGTATTACATTGAGGACTTATTTGATAGTACCATTCGCCATGAAATTCATCGGTCTTCAAATTCATAAATCCGGAAATTAATTTCGGAAATATGGCTTCATCAAAGACAAATACTGTAAAGTATAATTATTTTAAAGGACAGGCTGACTAAGCCTCTCCTCGGCTATACCCTCTTAATCAAACAATTCATTTAACCAGTTTTTCCTTTTCTGATTTTTGTAATAATCATGCGAGCTGTGGCTATCATGTCTTTGGTGGCTATCAAATACCTGTTTGGGAGGATAGTTTACCTTGCTTTCCGGTTGATTTGATTTTTCAATAATTTTATCGAGTTCGCCTCTGTCGAGCCATATTCCACGGCAAGTTGGGCAATAATCAATTTCGATTCCCTGCCTCTCGGACATTACTAAAGCTACATTACAATTTGGACAATTCATGATGTTGGGGTTTTAAGTTGTTGTTAAACAGTTTATTGGGTTTTATTTTATTTGTTTCACTATTTCAACCAAAATTATGCCTAAAAATTAATCGAATGAAACTTTTTTTCGAGCCAGATTAAAGGGAAAATCACAAAACCGGCACCGGTAGCAATGAGAATATCGCGTAAATCGAGTGCGGTTGTCCCGAAAACTGATTGCATAAACGGATTGTAAATGAGGAGTGCCTGAAGAGCAAGTATTGTCCAGATTCCGATGAAGATTGTACTGTTGCTAAAGAAGCCTATTTTGAATAACGAATCTTTAAGCGACCTGCAATTTAACATGTAGAAGATTTGAAACATTATTACAAATGTAACAACAATAGTCTGGGATTTCCGCAATGCCTCAGCAGCTGAGATATTGTTCATAAGAGCAGTGGAGTATTCATGGTTAAACAACAAAATAGCACCGGTTGTCATTACAATTGAAACAAAGAGTACACGAAAAGTAACAAACCTGTTGAAAAGTGGTTCGTCAGGATTTCGTGGCGGCCGTTTCATGACATTTGGTTCCAGAACTTCGAAAGCCAGAGGCAAAGCCAATGCAATTGCGCCCACAAGGTTTATCCAGAGCAGTTGGGTAGGCAGCATGGGCAATAAAAGCACGTTGGTTATCGGATTAAACGGGAAAAACATTATCCCATAAATAAGTATAAGTGCAAGACCCAGGTTGGTAGGAAGCAGGAAAGCTAGCGATTTTATAAGGTTATCGTAAACGCGCCGGCCTTCTTCCACAGCAGCACTTATGCTTGAGAAATTATCATCAGCAAGTACAATATCGGCTGATTCCTTCGAAACAGATGTGCCTGTAATTCCCATCGCCACACCAATGTTCGACTGTTTGAGCGAAGGGGCGTCATTTACACCATCACCGGTCATTGCCACTATTTCGTTGTTTGTCTGCAGCGCTTTCACCAGTTTAAGTTTGTGCTCAGGTGCAACACGGGCAAAAATATTTATTTCACTCACAATTTTACGGAGTGTTTCGTCATCCATTTTTGCCAGTTCAACTCCGGTAAGTACCTCGCCATTTGCTGATAATCCTAATTCAATTCCAATTGATCGTGCAGTAGCATGATGATCGCCGGTAATCATTTTTACAACAATGCCTGCGTTATGGCACGCTTTTATAGCTTCAATTGCTTCTGCGCGTGGCGGATCGATCATGCCGATAAGCCCGACGAAAGTGTATCCATCCCTCACATCCTCATCTGTTAAATCATTGGTATCACCTTTTTCCCATTCCTTCTGAGCAACAGCCAAAACCCTCATTCCTCTGGCACCCAATTGTTCAACCTGCGATATAATATGCTGTTGATCAAAGGGCAATCCACCAAAATGAGTTGTACACTTTTTCATTATCACTTCGGGCGCACCTTTGATAATAATGTATTTTGTATCCGGTTTCCAGATTAGGGTTGCCATATACTGCAGTTCCGAATTAAACGGAATAACATCCAGTCGCAGATGAGTTTTACGCAATTTTTCAGCATCGATTTTTGCTTTAGCCCCTGCAACAATAAGAGCTACTTCAGTTGGATCACCAGCAATTTTGAACTCGTTTCCGGCAGCCTTTATGCTTGCATCGCTGCACAAAATGGCATTTTTAAGTAATGTGTTTATATCATTGGGTAAATCAGTGAGTTCGACTCCATTTTGCCTGAAAACGCCTTCGGGATTGTATCCAACTCCGGTGAGTTGCAGTGAATTTTGGGCCGTCCACATTTCATTTACCGTCATTTCATTCCGTGTAAGCGTTCCGGTTTTATCGGTACAAATAACGGTTGTACTACCAAGTGTTTCAACAGCAGGTAATTTACGTATAATAGCTTTGCGTTTTGCCATGCGTTGCACGCCAATGGCAAGTGCAATTGTAACCACAGCCGGCAGTCCTTCGGGAATTGCACCCACAGCCAATGCAATGGCAAATAGTAAACTGTCCTTTAAAGCCAACTCTATCAGAATCCCCTGAGCAGTAGCCCGCAGAGTGCCAATTATCATTATCAGAATTGTGACAATAATAATTCCGACAGTGAGATACTTGCCGATTACGGCCAGTTTTTTAGTCAAAGGAGTTTCCAGGTCTGTTGCTTCGCTGAGCATACCTGATATTTTTCCGAGTTCTGTTTGCATTCCCGTTGCAACAACAACGGCTGTAGCAGTTCCTGCTGAAACAAGCGTGCCTCCATAAACCATGCATTTCCTATCGCCAAGCACAGCTTCAGTTTCTACAGGGGCAATTGATTTTTGTACAGGCAGCGATTCACCGGTGAGCGCAGCTTCTTCAATTAAAAGATTTTTTTGGTTAATGAGTCGCATATCAGCTGGTACCCGATCCCCGGCAGCAAGCTGAACAATATCGCCGGGGACAATTTCGGAGACAGGGATAACAGAGTCTTTACCATCCCGGAGTACGGTCGCATTTTCCGGAATCATATCGCTAAGTGCTTCAATAGCTTTGCCTGCTTTAAATTCCTGAAAAAAGCCGATAATGGTATTAATAACAACAACAGATAATACTACCAATCCATCTGTAATTTTCCCAACAATTGCAGCAACAGCGCTTGAACCGAGTAAAACCCATATCAATGGATTGTTAATTTGTCGCCATAAAAGTTTAAACGGACCATCTTTCTTTTTCCGGATAATTTTATTTTCGCCATATTCAGCAAGTCTTTCCTTTGCCTCTGCAAATGAAAGCCCATTCGCTGAGCTTCTGATTCCCCTAAAAACTTTGTCCGTTTCATGCGAATGCCATTGCTTTGACTCAGCATTTATTCTGTGTGCCATTTATCTGTTTTGTTTTTTGATGTTGACTAAAGTTAAGGTGGTAAACTTTGGGTAAAAATCTTTTGATCTCGATTCCTGTTACGTTTTGTTAATAAAATTACAAGATTTTTTAAGAATCAGTTAACCAGCCTTGCAGATTGTTTATCATTTATTAAACTGTTAATCCGGAAGTCCTGATTGTTTTTTCCGAGTTGCACGAACTGTTTCAAAAACCATTGGTAACAATGAAAGTCCGATGATTCCAAAAACTACAAATTCGAAATTGTTTTGTACAAGGGGTAAATTGCCGAAGAAATAGCCCAAAAGTACCAGGCTTACAACCCAAATACAACCTCCAATGATGTTGAACCTGATAAATTTGTTATAATTCATTGCCCCAATACCAGCTACAAAAGGAGCGAAGGTTCTAACTATAGGGACAAAACGGGCAATTATGATAGTTTTCGGTCCATATTTTTCATAAAACTGATGGGTTTGATCTATGTATTTTTGCTTCACGATCTGACGGCCTCTTATTTTCCATGTAAGTATTTTTAAGCCTATTGTTTTACCAAAAAAGTAATTTAAACTATCGCCCACAATAGCTGCAACTAATAGCAGGGAAAGCACTATCCAGAGATTTAAGTCAGCTTTCTCACCTACATTATTTATAACACCGGCACAAAATGTTCCTGCAACAAATAAAAGCGAGTCGCCTGGCAGAAATGGCATCAGGACTATGCCTGTTTCTATGAAAATAATCAGGAACAGGATTACATATATCCATACGCCATAATCCTGTATCATTGTAAACAAATGAGAATCAAGTTGTAAAAGAAAACTCATTAATGATTTAATAAATTCCATTGTCAGTTTTATTTAATTTGTACTAATAACATTCACAGGGTTTTAAGAGCTATTTGATTGCTTTTAAGGTATTTATAGAGGTTAAAGCCGGAAAGGGAATTGGTGTTTGCCACGAAACTTACTTTTGTTTTCGAAAAGACCTTCAAATTCCATTTTGTGTCGGGTTCAGATCAATTAATAGCCCATTATGAGAAATGGGTAGAAATGAACAAATCCAATTTAATAGGGCTATGTAACCCATGCCTGATTTGTACTATGCAGGAAATCAATACTCTTAAATCTTTGGCGGCTGCCAAATACGCAAAAAGGGGTTGGTGATTAAAAAAGCGTCCTGTAAGGTTACAGCGCTCACAATCCGATCGGCAAACAAACCATAGCTTTCGGTTTGGGGAATCCAATCACTATTAAAAGGATCAATATCCGAAATTACACTATTCTTATTACTACTATTGCCTTCTGAATATTCAATGCAATATGGGCTGGGGAAATCACTTGAATACGTACTTAGCCCATAGCAGAAAAAAACTGCTGAAATCAAAAGAAATCTGATTGATGTTATCTGAACTTTTTTCATTTCGCGGCAAAGATACCTATTATCTAAGGTAATTTTTGTAGGTAAAATGTTAAATAATTATAAACAAAACCTTCTTAATAAACACTTTAGAGCCATGAGCTATAGTTCATTATGTAGGACATGAACGGCTATCCAAGAAATCCAATCCTAAGTATTCAATGCCACCGATTAAATTATTAACACCAGCCAAACCATGTAAAAATGTATTAAACCAATGCTGCAATTGCCATTGATACCGGAATAGTAAGTATCCATGCATACAGCAATTGCCTGGATACTCCCCACCTAACAGACGTTACACGCCTCGAAAGTCCGGTTCCTATTATTGCTCCTGTTATCGTGTGTGTTGTACTCACTGGAATTCCTTTCTTTCCGGAATAATCGCTTTTTAAGCCGAAAATCAAAAAGGAAAAAGTGGATTTAAAAGGTGCTTACAACCTGCTTTCGGCAAAGAAAAATGCAGGCGAAAAGAGCTGCTGAGTCCGAATCTACTTTTCCCTTCCAGCCGAAAAAAGGAAATCTATTGGATTATCGAGTTCGTATAAAAAGCGGTAGGCATCTGTTTCCTTAAGGCAGAAAGGTTCAATAAGAAGTATCATTTCTTCGTAGGCGTCGGGAGTAAGGTCGCAGAAAAATTCCTTGTTGTCTTCGGTAATAATTCCTTCGTCAGTTTCTGCAATTCGAAGGGTAAGTGTGCAGTTGACGGGTACTATAAAATCGTATGATGATAATTGGATTATTTGCTTGGGACCGGAAACCAGATCCTTAATAATCGCCAGGAATTTACTTGCTTCTGCCTTATTAAAATCGTTTAAACGTATAGCATGTTCGCCGTAAGCGTTTATGTTTTCGAGGAATTTTAGCTTCATTTTCGATGTTGGATGTGCAATGTCGGATGTGCGATGTGGGAAGTGCAATGTCGGATGTTTTAAAAACCCTCGAAGTGGTTTTTTAACCCTTCGAGCGGTTTTGAATTGAGCGGTTTTTGAAAATTTATAGCGGTTTCTGTTGTAAAAAAAGTGGTGGGTTAACCAGTTACTGATTTATTCCTTAACCGGCTTCCTCACCTCTTTTGTGCTTTTTTTTTTGTTTGGTTTTACATCCCCAATTGGTTCATCATAAATTCGTAAATAAATGTCCAGTTATCTATACGATGTGAGGTTGCTTGTCC
>CAJAXK010000363.1 GCA_903946925.1 uncultured Bacteroidales bacterium
ACACAGCAACGACAAAAGCCTGGAATTGTGACATTTTCCATGCCTTGTATTGCGGGAAGATACCTCCGGATTAGAAACGCATTGTATTTTTATAAAGCCTTGATTTTTGGTTACTTTTTGATCAAGCAAAAAGTAAGAGAAAGAGAATGTATTCAAATCAATAATACCAATCAAGAAGTAAATCCTAATCAATTTTCCGTTAAGTAATAAGCCAGCACATCAAAATAATATGTAGCCGGCTTGTGCCACTTCAGCTGGCTCAGATAGCACTTTGTGGTTCAAAAACAATTCCATATATGTTTTATAACGTAGTGTTAAGTATGTTTTTATGGACAATTCCGATTAAAAACCTTTGATTTCAACATACGTTTGTTGAAAAGTAATTGCCGATTTTATAATTGCCTGTTTGCAAGTGGTGTAATTTTACACATTCGAAAACAAACATAATAAAAGAGGGATATGGATCACCTGAAAACACTTATCTGCTTGCTTGATGATCCTGACCATGAGGCTTTTACACAGGTAAGCAACGAAATTCTGACTATTGGCGTGCCTGCCCTCGAAATTCTTGAGGATGCTTGGTTCAATACAAGCGATTTGCTTACCCGTAGCCGTATCGAGGAAATCGTCCATAATATCCAATTCGAGAACCTGTTCAGCGAAATGTCGGTATGGGCCGCATCTGGAGGCCACGACTTACTTAAAGGTTTTACAATAGCCTCCAGGTTTCAATATCCAAATCTTGATGAAGAAAAAATTGCTGCCGATTTGAATAAAATTGTTCGGAGCGTGTGGCTGGAATTAAACAATGGCCTCACAAGCCTTGAAAAAGTTAAAGTGCTCAACCATGTACTTTTCAGCGTTAACGAAATAAATGGTTCTGTTGCCGATAACAATTTGCCTGAAACTTTCTTTTTAAATTCCCTGCTTGCAACAAAGCGGGGGAATGCAATTTCTATTGGGATTTTGTATATAATAATTGCCGGGAAATTAGGGATTCCAATCAAGGGCGTTGACCTTACAGGAAATTTTGTGGCTTGTTACACCCATATCCCTTCTGATTTCGACAGTATTATCAAGCCATTATCAGAAGTGAAATTTTATATCAACCCAATTGTGAAAGGTGCAGTATTCAGCAAAAAGGAAATTGTTTTTTACCTCGAAAAAACAGGCATTGAGCCAACGGATAATTGTTTTGTCCCAGCCAACAACTGCACAATCATTAAACTCTGGTTTACTTATCTTATGAATGCTTATACTTCAACAGGTATGACTGCCAAAGCCAAGGAAATAAAATCTTTTATCGGTATTTTTAACCCATAAATATGAAATGGATTAAGTGTTAAGTGGGTGTCAACTACCCACTTAACACTTCACATATCAGTCAATTACCTATAATAAGCCTGGAGGAATTTATTTATATTGCTTTCAACCCTTGCCGGAACATTGCTTGCATCGGCACGTTCAAATTTATCGCCGGTAATATTTTCGTATAATTCGATATAGCGTTCCGAAACCAGATCCACGAAATCATCGTCCATCACAGGGACCTCTTGCCCATCCTTGCCTTGAAACCCGTTGGCCATCAGCCATTCGCGGACAAATTCCTTCGAAAGCTGTTTTTGTGCCGAGCCTGCCTCTTGCCGTGATTCGTAACCTTCCGAATAGAAATAACGGGACGAATCGGGTGTGTGTATTTCATCAATAAGAAATATTTCGCCGTTCGATTTCCCGAATTCATATTTTGTATCAACCAAAATCAACCCCATTGATGCGGCTATTTCGGTTCCCCTGTTAAAAATTGCCCTGGTATATTTTTCGAGCATAGCATAGTCATCGGCCGAAACCAAATCCTGCTTAAGTATTTCTTCTTTCGATATGTCCTCATCATGGCCAACCGATGCTTTAGTGGTAGGTGTGATGATAGGCTCAGGGAATTTATCGTTTTCCTTCATGCCTTCGGGCATGGAAACGCCACAAATACTGCGTTTGCCTAATTTGTATTCGCGCCAGGCATGTCCGCTAAGGTAACCACGTATTACCATTTCTACCTTAAAAGGATCGCAAAGCCGGCCAACAGTTACCATTGGATCGGGCGTTGCTATTTTCCAGTTTGGCACAATATCCGAAGTGCTATCGAGAAATTTTGCTGCTATCTGGTTTAAAACCTGACCTTTGTAAGGGATTGCCCGCGGCAGTACCACATCAAATGCCGAAATGCGGTCGCTGGTTACCATTATCAGCAATTCGTCGTCAATATTATAAACATCGCGCACTTTGCCTATATAAAGGTTCTTAAGCCCCGGAAATGTGAAATTGGTTCGTGTTATGGCGTTTTGCATGTAACAATTATTTTACGTTAATTAAATTCGTTTTTTTTGACTGGTAACGGAATGCAAAATTACTGTGTTTTATTTAGTTGAAATCGATTTTCATGTGTTATTATTTATTTTTATGGGTCACATGGAATACGCCAGATTGGTTATAATATCATCTTCGGTTGGTGGTTTTTTCCAATCATGGCTATTTCATAAGAATAGAAAAGATTATTTGACCTCGTAAAAGAATTAACAATCAATTCGGGCAAAACAAATAACTACTTTATCTAACCCTTCTTTTCGTAAGCATTAATAATCCGGGTAACCAGTTTGTGACGCACCACATCACGGATATCGAGTTCAATAAAGTCAATTCCTTTAATGTTGTTTAGGATTTTCATTGCCTGAACCAAGCCCGAATTTTGGTTTCGCGGGAGGTCAATTTGGGTAATATCGCCAGTTATCACGAATTTTGATGATCGCCCCATACGGGTTACAAACATTTTAAGCTGGCCCTCGGTGCAGTTTTGTGCTTCGTCGAGTATGGCGAAAGCATTTTCGAGGGTACGGCCGCGCATAAAAGCCAGTGGTGCAATTTCGATAGTGCCATCCTCTAAATAACCAACAAGTTTTTGCGTAGGAATCATATCCCTGAGTGCATCGTACAAGGGTTGCAAGTAAGGGTCCAGTTTATCTTTTAGGTCGCCGGGTAGGAAGCCTAAATTTTCGCCAGCCTCAACAGCCGGCCTGGTTAGCACAATACGGCGGACTTCCTTGTTTTTTAAAGCCCGAACAGCCAAAGCCACAGCGGTATAGGTTTTTCCAGTCCCGGCAGGGCCAACTGCAAAAATCATGTCGTTATCGGCAATACTGTGAACCATTCGCTCCTGGTTAATGGTCCGTGCCCTTATCATCATGCCGTTTTTGCCATGAACCAGTACATCAGCATTGGCTTCGCGAAAAGAAGAAATAACCTCGTTCACATTGCCGTTTTCGGATAGCTTACGCAGATCATCTTCATCGAGCCTCCCATAATTATCGAAAAACATGAGCATGGATGTAAACAGTTGCGAAAATGATTCTGTGTCTTGTTCATCGCCATTAATGCGCAGGGTTTCGTTGCGGGCAACAATTTTCAGTTTAGGGAACAACTCGCGCAATACATTTATATTCCGGTCATTGATTCCGAATATTTCGGTTGGGCTATACGATTCAAGTGAAAAAGTACTCTCTGTCATGAATTGCTGTTAGTGGTTATTGTTTGGCTTTTTAGTTCGACAAAAATAATGTTTATTCATATTGTACACCGATATTTTTTACTTTTGATGTTGCAAACGAGTTTGGTTGCCGGGGCGTTTTTTTACGTGTCCGTAAGGTTAAAAACCTGTTTGGTTTAATGAAAAATTAATTTCAAAATTATGCCAATTATCACATTATTAAGCGACTGGGGACTATCCGACCATTATGTGGCATCGGTAAAGGGAGCTATACTTAGCCGTATCCCCGATGCTGTTATAGTTGACATATCGCATAATATCAAGGTTTTTGATGTTAAACATGCATCTTTCGTGATGAGGAATGCTTGGCCAGCCTTTCCCGAAGGAACCATACATATTATTGGTGTCGATTCCATTGAGTCGGAAAAACACCCTCATGTTATTGTGAAATCGGGAGGGCATTATTTTTTAGGTGCCGATACAGGCTTGCTATCATTGATTTTTAACGAGGAGCCTGAAATAATTATTTCTACATCGGTAATCCAGGATTCGGGCTGTTTTACTTTTCCAACCCGCGATAGGTTTGTTAAAATTGCAGCTATGATTGCTCAAGGCATACCTATTGAGGAATTAGGCACGCGCATACCATCGCTTAATATTAAAACCCTTATGCAGCCCGATTTCGATGGGAAGACAATTTTCGGGAAAGTGATGCACATTGATCATTATGAAAATGTATTTATCAATGTTACTGAAAGTTATATCCGCGAGTGCTTCGATAAAAAAGCCGTGCAGGTTATATGCCGAAAAGATGTAATACAAATAGTGAGGGCTTATGGCGATGTGCGCGAAGGCGATTCATGTGCAATGATTGCCTCCAACGGCTATCTGGAGATTGCCGTAAACCGTGGCAAAGCAGCTTCAATGCTTGGCCTGACGATTGATACCGATGTTTTCGTGGTGCTCGACGATCCTTTTATGTAGAGGCTTTAGCCAACAAGTTGGTTATGTTGCCAATTTATTGGGTAAAATTATTTAGCCAAAATCAAGTGACTTACATTAGTAGTTACCTGAAAAATCAATTTCTTTTTTATAGATACCACATTTAAGGACAAACTATATTTTAGTTGGTTTCCTTCAAAAACAGGCAATATCAAATTCGAAGAAACATAGGGCTCTTGGCCTAAAACAGGATACACCCATTCAATCCGCTTTAGAACCATGAAATGTAAAGTTTAGGAAAATTGAGGAAACTTAAACTAATAGGCTAATTCTTATTTTGAGGTGCTAATTGACAAACATTTGCAACAAGTTTTATTTTTCATCGTCCTTTTGTCTTGATACAAAAGGACCAACTTAGCGAAGCGGTCTCATGAGCTCCTTTAAAATAAGCTATGGGCGAATAAAAAGTCAAGGCTTTATATAAATTTTACACATCTGTACACCTCGGTAAACACCCGCAAAACAAGGCTTGACAATTTGGGTACAACGTCTTGGGAGCAGGTGAAGCTGTGTTTTGCTACGCACATGCCAACGCGGTTTACCTTCGGCTACAT
>CAJAXK010000364.1 GCA_903946925.1 uncultured Bacteroidales bacterium
GTACTCCATCCCGGTTTGCGAGTTGTTCAAACCTAAAAGCACACCTGTATCGCCTTCGCAATAATAACCTCCGTTTGAACCGGTTACTACAAAAATATCTGGCAATGGATTTACCGAAATGGCGGCAAAACCATGGATGGAATCAGTTGGGACATTGCAAAATTTGTCATTCGCTGAGGTTATCCACCACGATGAATTTGTAACCGGACTAACCATAAACTTATAAGGGGAAGTATTTGTAGTTATTGTTGTTGGTGTTAGTCCATCGGTATAAGATACATCCCAAGGCGGGGTACCGGTCAAATCTATACTTATTTCGGTTGATGTTCCTTCGCAAATAGCAGTGGTTCCGCTCATTGTCGCACTTGGATTTGGGTGCACAGTCAGCAGCATAAAATCATCACTATCCAAACCCTTGCAACCAAGTAAATGAAGGGAAAGCATAATAATTTTACCTGCATCGGTTGGTCCGGGAACATAAACCGGGTGAACAATCGAATTATTGATAAAATTTCCATCTCCATTTGTACTCCATGTAATATCCTGTTGATAAAGTGCAGAATCATTCAATAACACAAATGGGTTTCTTCCACAAACCGAACCATCTGGACCAGCATTAGGAATTGGAATCGGGTCTATAAGCAGTTGAACCTGATCGTTGACGGAAGTTGCAGCACAATTTTCCACTCCATGGGCTGTTAACGTAAAGATAATCTGACGGTTAATCGTAGTTAAATCTATAGCTCCCGGATAGTAAATCGGGTCTATAAAAGTTGAATCATTAAAATGTCCGTCACCTCCAGATTGTGTCCATAAAATGGATGAATTATTGATATGTTGTGCATTTGCGGCCAACTGATACTGTGTTTTGTCGCTGCATATATAATCATCCACACCAGCAAAAACAACAGGGTAAGGCGTTACCGAAAGCATTTTATTATCGCTTACTGTTTTTAAAGCACAGGTTAACAAACCATTGGCCGATAATGTAAGGTTGACTGTTCCGGCATTAAAATCGTTTGTGCCTGGCATGTAGGTTGGCAACAAACTGTTTGCATTGCTAAAAATTCCATCACCACCTATCCAATGGACAGAACTGGAGTTAGCGCTGGTAGCACCATTAAGCAAAACCGGATCTTTTACACATAAAAATTCATCCACACCTGAATAAACGGTTGGCATGGGATCAATAACAAGGAAAACCTGATCGGAATGAGTTTGTGTGGCACATTCATCGCTGCCTTGCCCGGTAAGTGTGAGGATAACGGAGCCCGATGCTTTATCCTCCGGACTTGGTAAATAGGTAGCATTTATTGAACCCTGATTGAGAAACGTCCCATTCCCGGATGATGACCATGCTACCGAAGAACAAAAGGATTTGCTTCCCGAAAGCAAATACGAATCGGCAGCACAAAAAGAATTGTCGATTCCAGCATTTACAATGGGCAAAGGATTGATGGTCAATAATCGGGTATCAATAGCTGTATCAGCAGAACAGGCTTGCGAACCGGCAACTTTCAAGGTAAGCAAAACATTTCCGGTTTCGTTGGATGCCGGGTGGTAAACCGCAGAAATAGAATTGGGATTAGAAAGGTTTCCCAAACCGTTTTCAAACCATTGAACCGAATTTTGATTTGCAGCCGCTGCACCTGTAATCGGGTAATCAAAACCCTGGCACGAAATGCCGTCATTGCCAGCATCTGCTACTGGCAAAGGGACAATGGTAAGGCTCATGGTGTGGCTGGCTGGCTGGCAGTTCGACAATCCATTTGATGTCAACGTAATTGTGACTGTTCCAGTCTCATTAGCTCCCGGATGATAAGTTGGTGACAATGTATTTGTGCCAGTCAAATTACCGGTTCCCGTTTCAGCCCAGGTGTAAGTAGAATAATTTGCCGCTGACGCGCCTGAAATTGTATAAGTCGTGTTTTGGCAAATTGATGCATTGTTTCCTGCAAAAGCGGTTGGGAATGCCTGAATTTCCAGTTGCATCGCATCGGTTATTGCAGGGCAGGGGCTGTTGCCGGATGCTACAAGTGTTAAAGTGACTAATCCGGTTTCGCCCAAAGCCGGGACGTAAGTTGGGGTTAGTGTTGTGGCATTCAGAAGATTGCCCGCACCGCTTTTTGTCCAGGTGGTAGAAATCGAATTTTGGGCATTAGCCAATGAAACTGTGAAAGGATTTCCCTGGCATGTTGATGCATCCGGACCGGCAGTTGCACTTACGGCTGGAACAATTGTTAAAGTGGTAGTGCTTTGAACACTGCTGCACTGTTCTAATCCTTCGGCTGTTAAAGTAAATGTTACTGTGCCTGTTTCATTGGTTCCCGGTATATAAGTTGGTGTAAGTGAATTTAATGGCGAAAGCGTGCCTGAGCCAACAAACGACCAAAGTATGGTTGAATAATGTTGGGCTAAAGCATTGAATATTGTATAATTTGAGCCAGAGCAAATACTGCTTGCTGGCCCGGCATTGGCAATGGGCGGCGGGTTAATTGTCAAAGTCATGGCATCGCTTACCAAAGCACAAGGTGGGTTTCCGGTTGCTGAAAGCGTTATGGTTACATCGCCGGTTTCCCCTGTTCCGGGAATATAGGTTGGTGTGAATCCAGAAGTATTAGTCAGATATCCGCTTCCGTTTTCGTTCCATGAATAAGTCAAATTATTTGAGGCTGAAGCACCTGAAATTGTATAACTCGCACCTTCGCAAATACTTGCATCATTTCCTGCAATTACAACCGGTGATGGATTGATAGTAAGATACATGAAATCCGTTGCTGTTGGGCAAGGCGAAGCACTATAGGCTGTTAAGTAAACTGACAGAACATTTGGATCCCCAATTGCCGGAGTATAGGTTGGTGAAAGTGTATTTGCATTGGTAAAATTCCCTAACCCACCTAAAGCAATCCAGGAAACTGAAGTGGAATTAGGCGCGCTTGCTCCCGAAACTGTAAAAGGCTGTAATTGGCATGTTGATTTATCCGGGCCTGCGTTGGCTGTGGCCTGATGGCTGAAATGCAAGGTTAGCTGGTCGGTAACATCGGTACAAAAAGGTTCAGTGGCAGTCAACGTTAATAATACTGAACCAGCAGTTTTATCGGCAGCACTTGGTGTATATATTGGATTTATTACTGTTGGATCGTCAAATATTCCGGTGCCTGATCTTGTCCAAAGCAAGCTTGCATTTGCATTGGCTGTTGCACCAGTAATCGGGATGGTTTCGGCAGTTTCACAAACAGTAATATCGTTTCCAGCATTTATTACGGGTAAAGGATTAATAGTAATGATCATTTGATCTATAGAATTGGTACAAGGAGAAATCCCATTTCCGGTTAGTGTTAAGGTAACATTTCCGGTTTCGTCAACTGCCGGGACATAAGTAGGTGTGAGTGATGTAACGTTCATGAGGTTTCCGGTGCCACTTCGTGACCAAACAATCGACTCGGTATTCTGTTGGCTGGCTGTTGAAACGGTAAAGGAATTTCCCTGACAAATAGTAGCATTCGATCCCGCATAAACAATTGGTTCTTTTTGGATTGTTAGAGTCATGGCATCCGATGTTCCCAGACAGGCTGTCCCGTTGGACGGAATAAGTGTTAGTGTAACCGAACCCGAGTTTACATCAGCAGCACTAGGTGTATAGGTTGCATTAACCGAACCTTGGTTAGTAAAACTTCCCGAGCCAGAGGTTGACCACAATACTGAAGTTGCCCCTACTGCAGTGGCATCAGAAAGGATATATGGATTTGTTCCGCAGGTAGATCCGTCAAAACCGGCATTTGCAACTACCGAATAAGTTACAGTTACGGTTTTATCTATAGGCAAACTTGCACAACCTCCTATGGTAACAATAAGCGTGTAAGTTCCTGAATTAGCTGTTGAAGCGTTAGGTATGGATATGTTTTGACTCGTTGAAGTAAACCCGTTTGGCCCCGACCATAGATACGTGTACCCGGGAGATGCGGTTGTGCTTAAACTTAGGGTTCCGCCAACACAAATAGCAGAACTTCCTGAAATAACCGGGGTTGGGGTTGCAACAACCACGACATCTTTACACGCGTTTGATTGTGTAGGCAGACCTTCGTTCACAACCAAACTAACATTATACGTTCCGGCAGAATTGTACGAATAAACCGGTGGATTTAGAAGGGTTGATGATGAAACAGAAGCATTGGTACAACTCGGGAAACACAAACGCGAAATGGAGTTGCTTGTAACATTCATCACAAAAGCATATAACGAATCGCCAACCCTGAAAAGTTCCGAAATATGGTGTGGGAAGGAGAAGTTTGCAACATTACCCAGCGAAACACCTGTTGGTGTGCTCAGTAAACCATTCGGGAAAGTTAGCTTTACCAGATCATTTGGGATTTCGTTTACCACAAAACCTGTGATTTGTCCGCAATCTTTTAAAATGGTGATGGAACGCGGTGTATTCATTGCGCCTCCCACATTCCCGATATTGGAGCCCGAAGGAATATTCACCAGCGAATTGCCAAAATCCAATCTCGATAAGGTGCTGTTGGTCCTGTTTACCACAAACATATACCAGTTGCCGTTATCCTGGATTGGGTAAAAACCGACCGGTCCGCTCAATCCCCAATTGTTGTCGAGGTTTGTTGCCACAGGGGTATTTGCCAAACTATTGCCAAAATTTAACATTAATAAAGTGCTTGTGCCATAATTCCCAACAAAACTGTACCAGTTCCCATCGTCGTAAAAAGTGTAGATGGTATGGGCATAGTTCATTAAGCCACTTATATTTCCAAGGTTTACGGCTGTTGGGGTATTGCTTAGGCTTGTTCCAAAATTCAAACGGAATAAACTATTGGTCTGTCCCCCTGCAATCAAACCATACCAGTTGCCGGAAACGTTATCCTTTTTTATCTGTATGCCTTCGATAGCTATTTGCAGTATGCCGCCTAAGTTGCCAAGATTTGTTGCCACAGGAATGTTGGTGAGGCTTGTGCCAAAAGTCAATCTGGTAATTGTTCCGTTGTTGATATTGGTAATAAAAACAAAATAGTTGTCACCATCCTTTGCCAATGCCGAGTACACAGGTCCATTCAGCGACCCCTGGTTTCCCAGATTTACACCAACAGGAACCGTTGACAAATTTCCCGAGCAGAAATTCCAATAATAGGAGTTTCCACCTGTTGAAGTGTTCTGGATTGTAATATTTTCGTTAACACAAACGGTATCGGGAAGGGTAAAATCAGCAACTGCAGCTTCGGAAGTAAGCAATATTTTGGCAAGGAAAAGATCGTTGCCTCCGCCGTTAAAAGTCGGGTCGTAAGCGTTGGTGGTAACGGGCATATTGGAAGAACCGGTTTCCCCGATAAAAATTACGGTATCGGCTGAAAAAGCAATTGCATCGCCACTTTCGCTGCTGTTTCCCCCAAAATAAGTTGAATACAACAACGAAGATGTGTTCAAGTTAAATTTCGAGACAAAACAATCTGTAGTGCCACCGTTAAATGTATTGTCGTAAGGCAATGCCGTTGTTGGAAACCCATCTTGGCAACTACCAGTAATCAACAGGTTTCCAGACGGATCGATGGTAAATTCGTTTGCATTATCAGTTCCCGGTCCACCGAGATAACTCGAATAGAGAAGATTTGTGCCGGTACTGTTCAGCTTAACGATTACACCATCCGAATCGCCACCATTAAAACTCTGGTCATAAGCTCCTGCTGTGGTTGGAAATCCGGATGCGGCTTTCCCTACCAAAGTGATGCTGCTGCTGCCATCCAAAAACAAATCAGAAACTGACAAATCGTCGCCAGGGCTTCCAATCATAGTTGAAAAAATCAGGTTCGATAAGGTTGGATCAAATTTACTCACTGCAATATCGGAACCACCATTAAAAGAATTGTCATACGCTCCGGCTGTTGTTGGAAAATCCCCTAAAACCCAGGATGAAACATAAATATTTGATAAATTGTCGATTGCAATCCCACCGCTCCTATCGCGGGCAGTACCGCCAATAAAAGTAGAATAAAGCAGGTTGCTCCCGTTGGCACTTAATTTGAAAACAACTACATCGTAATCCCCGGCTAAAGTCTGCTGGTAAGCACCTGGAGTTGTCGGAAAATAAAATCCCGCATATCCCAGCACATAAATATTTCCTGAAGCGTCCAGACAGAAATTGGCAACTTGCTCATCAGTGCTGCCGCCAACTAAAGTTGAAAATATCAGGCTGTTTCCTGCATTGTTTAATTTTAAAACAAAAATATCTTCCAATCCCGCATGTGCTGTTTGATAAGCACCAGCCGTTGTTGGAAACCCTGCTGCACCCGCCAATCCAAGGACCAAAATATCGTTCGCCGTTCCCGAAAGCAATATATCGCTGGCGATATCCAAACCTGTGCTGCCAATGTAAGTGCTGAAAATCAACTGAGTTCCCGTTGGGTTTAATTTTAATACTACTGCATCATAATCACCACTGTTTGCGATAGAAAAGGCTCCTGGGCTTACCGGAAAATTGCTGCTTAGGGTTCTTCCCCCAAAATACATATTCTGCTGGCTATCCCTGATTACACTTGTCGTCCACATTTCATTGTTGTTACCGCCAAAATAACTGCAATAAATCAATTGTGGGTCAATAATCAGGTCAAAATCAGGGTTATAATCCTGAACTTCAAACTTTACCCTTAAACCATCTTCAACTTTGTAGTTTACTTTTACCAAAACTTTCGTCCCATTTATCATTTGGTAAGCTTCGGGGATGTGTTCGGTAATTTCACCAGTTTCGGAAAATAATTGCAGTGCACCCAAATCATTGATCGAAATGCTTTTTATACCGCTGTATTTCAATATTATATCCGATATTTTAGCTTTAGGATGAAGCACAAAATCACTCTTTATCCCGGCGGTTTCATTGTAGTAAACCAAATCAATTTGGTTGTAAAGGTTTTTATATGCCAAAGTGCTGAACGAGCCAATATCGGTTTGCCATTTCGATGGATCGTTTCCGATAAAAAAATTGGTTTTCCCAATCATTGGTTCCCTTTCCTCAAAAACCGGATTTTTATTGCTGTTTTCAAAATCAACTTGCATGTTCAGGATGTTTGCATTTACGGAATCTTGTCCATTTCCATGCGAAATAAACTGATGTACAATATGTTGATCGAAAAAGAAAGTGTTTGATTTTGCCGATATCAAGCAATATTTGGAACCATTGTTAAACTGTCCCTGGTTTTTCATGAACCATGCGGGAAAACTTTTCTGGTCTTGCTTCTTGGCAACTGTAACGGGCATGTTCGACGATTTTGTGTCGCCGGCAATTATTGCTGTGTCGCCGTTCATCATCAGTGCTACTCCGTAATCACTATCACTGCCTCCAAGGTACGATGAGTATAATAGCTGTGAAGCCGCGGGATTGAACTTTGCCACAAAAGCATCATCAAAACCATTAAATGTAGCATCGTAACACCCCGGAGTAGTTGGGAAACCTGCACCGGCAAGACCGGTAATTACTGGATTCCCGGCATTGTCGAGGCAGAGGCTGTATGCTTGATCGCTTCCTGTACCTCCAATCAGCGTTGAATATATCAGGTTGCTGAATGTTGGATTTAATTTGGTAAGGAATACATCGTAAGTGCCGCCGGCAAAGGTTTGGTTATAAGCACCTGTTGTTGTTGGAAACCCTGACCCACATCTCCCGGCAATAGTAACCTGGTTCAAATTATCAACCATAAACCCATCTATAGGCGAATCGTCTCCACTGCTACCTAAGTACGTCGAATACAGCAGTGAAGTCAGCCCAGGATTAAATTTACAGACCACCGCATCTTTGCCACCGCCATTAAAAGTAACATCGTAAGCACCTGCAGTAGTTGGGAATGTTCCTTCTGCCGAACCCGAAATATAAACATTGCCCGAGTTATCTAAAGCTACATCATGACCCCTGTCGTGCGAGGTTCCACCTATCATAGTCGAAGCCAATAATATGGTTGCTGTTGGGTTCATTTTTGAAACAAACAAATCGTAAGTACCGTAATTTGTGTTTGTTGCCTGATAGACTCCTTGTGTGGTCGGGAAATTGGAACTCGAATATCCGGCAATATAAATGTTCGACGATGCATCAACTATCATATCCTGGATGTAGTCTTCCAGATCACTCCCGATATAGGTCGAAAACAGCAAAGTATTGCCAGAATTATTCAGTTTGAGCACAAATCCATCGCATGATCCGCCAGCATAAGCTCCCTGTAAAACCCCAGATGTTGTCGGGAATCCCGAACCACGTGTCCATCCCGCTACTACCACATCGTTTGAACTCCCGCTCAAAGCAATCCCATAAGGGCAATCATCACTGCTGCCGCCAATATAAGTTGAAAAAAGAAGTTGCGTTGCAGTTGGGTTAAATTTGAAAACCACAATATCGTACAGTCCGTGGAAAGTGGATGAATACGAGCCGGCAGTAACTGGGAAATCTGTGCTTTTTGTTTTTGCAGCCAGATATATGTTTCCTTGGGCATCCTTCACAATATTTGCATGAAAAAACTGGTCTTCGCCACTGCCCCCAATGTAGGTGCAATAAACCAATTGTGGGTCAATAACCAAATCGTAATCAGGGTCGTAGCCCGAAACCTGGAACCCAACTTTGTTTCCTCTTTCAATCCTGAATTGTGCTTTTACAAGCTCTTTTTTACCTTTTATTATTTGATATGCTTCCGGGATTCGTTCTGTTAATTCCCCCGCATCGGTAACAAGCACCAATTCGCCCTTGGCGTTTATCGAACCAGATTTTATCCCACTGTATTTCAAAATAATTTCCGATATTTCACCACCAGGATGAACAATAAAATCGTTTTTCACCCCAATTGTTGAGGGATAGTAGGCCAAGTCTATCTTATTGTAAAGCTCCTTATAAACCAGCTTTCCGAACGAATGGACATCGATTTTCCACTTTGACGGGTCGTTTCCAATAAAAAAATTTGATTTAGCTGCCAAATGATCCTGTTCCTCAAAAACCGGGTTCGGATTGCAGTTTTCAAAATCAATGCGCATATTCAAAACTCTCGAAATTGTGGAATCTTGATCTTTAGAAGCAGTGGTAAATTGATGGATAATATACTTATCGAAGAAAAAAGTGGTAGATTTTGCTGATTTCAAACAATATTGTGAACCATTATCGAACTGCCCCCTGTTTTTCATAAACAAGGCCGGGATACTCAAATTTTCGTTGGCTGCATTTATATTGTTGGTTATAAATACATTAACAAGAAAAAGGCAAAATAATATTCTATGTTTCAAGGTCTTGAGCAACGTAACTGCATGAGTTGTTTGGCGAAGTAAAGGTACATCCTATATTTGTGTTTTCACATGTTATTTAATGTTTGAGTCCACTCCGAAAACCCTCAAAAAAAGAAAACCAAGGAGGCACAGAGGTACACAGAGGTACACAGAGTATTGTTATTCAGATATTTAAACTTTGTGAAACTTAGAGATTTAGTGACTTTGTGGCAAAAAAGACTTTTCGGAGTTGCCTCAATATTTACGTATTTTGAAAAAAACTCAAGTTTTTATCTCCCGGTTGTTGGGAATCTGATTTTTATTTATAATTTTGACCGGTTGGTTAAATTATAAAGTTAAACCAATTGATAAAAATTATTTTCGATGACAAATCCTGGTGAAAGTACAGAAAACCAAATACTTATTGCTGCCCGCGAAGTTTTTATAGTAAAAGGCTTCGAGGGTACCCGTATGCAGGAAATCGCCGATCATGCCGGAATAAACAAAGCTTTGTTGCATTATTACTTCCGCAGCAAGGAAAAACTCTTCGAGGCGGTATTTAGCGAAGTGGCCGCCAATCTGTTTCCGGCCATGAGGCAACTGCTTGAAGCCGAACTCGGTATAAGAGAAAAACTAACATTTTTTATTAAAATTTATCTTAAAGCATTGCACGAAAACCCGTTTATCCCATCATTTGTAATCAACACCTTGAACTCCAATCCCGAAAGTTTTTTGAAATACATCAAAAAAGCAGGGATTAAACCCTTGCTGCTTCAAAAACAAATAGACGAAGAAGCCGCACGGGGAGTAATCAGGGCGATAAAAGCAGAACACCTTGTGGTTAATATTATAGCTTTATGTGTTTTCCCATTTGTTGCCCGCCCTATCGTCCAGAATATTTTCGAAATGAACGATGAAGAATACCAAGCTTACCTTTCAGCCCGCGAATCCGAAATAATAGATTTTGTGCTAAAATCAATACAAGCATGATGTACAGAACATTTTTACTCTCATTTATGGTTGCTTTTGCCACCATCACAATAGCGCAAAAGCAAACGGTTTCGTTGGACGATTGCCTCGCAGCAGCCATGAAAACCCATCCACTTTCGCTACAAAACGGAAATTTTCAACAGTCCAGCGCCTTGCAGCAACAAAACAACGACAACGGAAAACTACCACAACTTAACATCAACGGCCAGGCAACCTACCAGAACGAAGTTATTGAGCTTCCATATAAAGTTCCGGGCATGGCTGCTCCCGAAATCCCCAAAGCGCAATACAAAGTTTCCCTCGATGCCAACCAATTGATTTATGGCGGTGGATTTATTGATGCTCAAAACAGTGTTGAAGATTACAGCCGGCAGATAAACCAATTGAACAACGAGGCCGAACTATACAAAATGCGCGAACGCATCAACCAACTCTATTTCAATATTTTGCTCGCCGATCTCAATGTTGGCGTTGTAAACAATACCATAAGCGACCTTGATTCACGGCTGACAAAAGTGAAAGCTTTGATGAAAGAAGGTGCCATGTTGCCCTCGGCTGCCGACGTTTTACAAGCCGAAATCCTCAAAGCACGACAACGTTTGCTGGAAATTACGAGCCAAAAACGCTCACTAATCAACTCCATGCAGGTTTTAACCGGAATAGCATTGACCGAAGAAGCTATTTTTATTGAACCTGCAATTAATGTTGATCTTTCGGTTTACACCAATCTTCGGCCTGAATTCGGGGTTTTTGGATTGATGCAGCAAAAACTCGAAGCTACCAAAAAGCTATCGGTATCAAAGGATTTGCCAAAAATATTTGGTTTTGGGACTGCCGGATATGGAAATCCAGGGTATAACATTTTCAAGGAAGGTTCTGCCTTTTTTTATACAATTGGGGCGAAAGCAACATGGAATTTCTGGAACTGGAACCAAACCAACCGCGAAAAGCAGATTATAGACCTGAACAGCAAAATAATCGAAAACCAGAAAAATGCCTACGATTTATCAAATAAAGCAGTTGTTCAACAATACCTTTCGGATGTTATAAAAGCTGAAGATTTGATAAAATCGGATAGCGAAATCATTAAACTCAGGAAATCCATAACGCTCTCCGCATCGGCCCAACTCGAAAACGGCACAATAACCGCAACCGATTTTGTAACCGAACAACTTGCCGAAGAACAGGCTTTGTTGGCGCAAAACCTGCACAAAATGCAATTGCTGCAATCCAAGGCTTTGTATAAGGCGGCAACCGGAGGACTGTAAATCCACGACAGTATTAGAATCTAAGTTTAAAATGGACAAAGAAATAGAAATCCCAGAAAATCAGATACTGCTGCAATCAATAGTATCGCTAATAGATACTGCGCGGAATAAAGTTGCCCTTGCTGTAAACAATGAGCTGACCCAGCTTTATTGGAGTATTGGCAAGCGAATAAATGAAGATATACTTTTGAACGGTAGGGCGGAATATGGCAAGAACATTGTTTCAAAACTGAGTGATCAGTTGACCCTTTCGTATGGAACTGGGTTCAACAAGAGAAACCTACAGAGTTTTATCAAATTTAGTACTGTCTTTCAGGATATTGAAATTTTGCACACACTGTGTACAAAATTGACCTGGAGTCATATCAGGGAAATAATTTATATCGAAAATGAGCTAAAGCGCGAGTTTTACACCCAAATGTGCATACACGAACGATGGAGCGTACGTACCTTGCAAAACAGGATTGACAGTATGCTATTTGAACGGACAGTTATCAGCAAAAAGCCAGAACTTACCATAATTGATGATTTGGAACTGTTGAAAAACGAACAACAAATTAGCCCTGATCTTACATTTCGGGATCCTTATTTCTTGGATTTTTTAGGCTTGCACGATTCATATAGCGAAAAAGATTTGGAATCGGCAATTTTGGCCAACCTCCAGAATTTTATAGCTGAAATGGGGACAGAATTTGCGTTTCTTGCACGTCAGAAAAGGATTACAATAGACAACGAAGATTTTTATATAGATTTGTTGTTTTACCATAGGGGTTTGCGGTCGTTGATTGCCATAGAATTGAAGCTTGATAAGTTTAAAGCTGCGTACAAAGGTCAAATGGAATTGTATTTGCGCTGGCTCGAACGTAACGAGATGAAGGAAGGTGAAAACAAACCTATTGGCTTGATACTGTGCAGCGAAAAATCGCCGGAACAAATAAATTACTTGATGCTCGATAGCAACGAACAAATTAAAGTTGCCGAATACATAACAAAATTACCCGACACGAAACTTCTCGAACAAAAATTTCGGAAAGCGATTGAACTTGCCCAGATTTCACACAAAAAGCAATAGGATTTTATCTGTTGCTAAAAAAATGCCTTTAAACCCCTAATGCTAATAATAATAACCAATTATTCCATGCCAAACAAACGTAATATATTGATAATGCTAACCATTTTAGGGTTATCAGCCTGCAAAAGCGACAACAGCCTCAGCGATGCTTATGGGAATTTTGAAGCTGTTCAGGTAACTGTTTCATCCGAAAGTGCCGGGTAAATCCTTTTCCTGTATATTGACGAAGGCTCCCAGCCCGATTCGGGAAGCATTGTTGCACTTATAGATACCACTGATTTGTACCTGAAAAAACTTCAATTGCAAGCACAAAAAAAAGCGGTGTCAGTCAAAAAAAACAGTGTGAGTTCGCAGATAGAAGTCCAGCAACAACAAAAAGCTAACTTGTTGGTCGAAAAAAACCGTGTAACTAAACTAATTGCCGAAAAAGCAGCCACTACCAAACAACTAGACGACATTAACGGTTCGCTGGATCTAATTGACAAACAGGTTACCTCAATCCAAACCCAAATGGATGGAATTGCCGAAGAAATGGAAGTGATCGAAAGGCAAATATCGCAGGTAAGTGAATCCATCCGCAAATGCTATATCTGCAATCCGGTTACAGGAACAGTGCTCAACAAGTTTGCCGAAACAGGGGAAATTGCCGCTCCAGGTCGGGCGCTTTATAAAATTGCCGACCTTAGCACAATGGAACTTAAGGTTTATGTTTCGGGCAATCAATTGCCAAGCGTAAAACAGGGGCAACAGGTTGAAGTACTGATTGATGCCGACAAAAAGTCAAACCGTACATTAAGTGGAATAGTAAGTTGGATTTCGCCCAAAGCCGAGTTTACACCAAAAATTATCCAAACCAAGGAAGAGCGTGTCAATCTGGTTTATGGTGTTAAAATCAGGGTGGCAAACGATGGAAGCCTTAAAATTGCTATGCCGGCGGAGGTGAATTTTGGAAAGTAGTTAATGGGTAATGGTTATTAGTTAATGGTTAATGGGAAATAGGGAAATGGTTAATAGGAAATGGTTAATGGAAAATAGTTAATAGAAAATGGTTAATGAAAAATAGTTAATGGGAAATCAACCCTTCGAGCGGTTTTTTCAACCCTCGAAGTGGTTGATTGGATGGGAAATGGTTATTAGAAAAATGGTTAATGGTTAATGGAAAATAGGGAAATGGTTAATGGAAAATGGTCGATGGGAAATAGATCTTACAAAGAAAAATAAGCAATACAGTTTCATAAAGCATTGTAGTTCATTCAGAAAGTATAATTAAATTAGAGTTCAGTTCAATAAATCAATAATTAAACCCCAGAAAACAATGAAAATCAAAATCACCACAGTACTGATCGTCATTTTAGTGGCAATTTCAACATCAGTTTCAGCGCAGTCCAAAGCCGACAAAATTGTTGGCTACTATCTCACTTTAGACGAAGACACAAAAGCTGAAAAATCGCAAGTACAAATTTATAAGCACACTAACGGTAAGTACTACGGCAAAGTTGTTTGGCTAAAAGAACCAAATAAAGACGGCAAACCTAAAGTTGACGACCAAAACCCGGATGCAAAGCTAAAAAACCGTCCGATAATGAACCTCGAACTCCTTAAAGGGTTCACCTATAATGCAGACGACAACGAATGGTCGGACGGCACTATTTACAACCCAACCGGTGGTAAAACATACAATTGTTACATGAATTTCGAATCGGCCAATTCATTAAAAATCAGGGGGTTCATAGGTGCTTCATGGATGGGATTAGGAAAAACTGCTATTTGGACTAAGGAACCGGCCCTGAGAAAATAGGGGTTAGGGGTTTGATTTTATGAGTTAGGGATGGTCGGTCATAGTGGTGTAGAATTTTGAAGATTTATTTCTTCTGATTTTGTCAATGCACCAATTTGTATTTATCATCCACTTAATCCGCCGTGTCTCCTCTCTCCATGTCTCCCTTCTCTCCATTCTCCTATTATAGCTCCCACCTACAGAAATGTCAACAAACTCATCAATAATAGCCAATAATGTTACAAAACGATATGGCGAAAGGCTTGCGCTTGATGCTATTTCATTCGACGTGCGCAAAGGTGAACTTTTTGGGTTTATCGGACCTGACGGGGCTGGAAAAACATCCTTGTTCCGGATGATCACCACTTTGCTCGTCCCAGATAGTGGCTCAATAACTGTCGAAGGTCTGGATATTGTAAAAGATTATGTAAAACTTCGCAAAATACTGGGGTACATGCCAGGCAGGTTTTCTCTTTACCAGGATCTGACAGTAGAGGAAAACCTGCGTTTTTTTGCCGGAATTTTCAAAACCACACCTGAGGCTAACTATGATTTGGTAAAAGATATTTATAGCCAGATCGAACCTTTCAAAAACAGGAAAGCGGGAAAGCTTTCGGGTGGAATGAAACAAAAACTGGCTCTTTCGTGTGCGCTAATCCACAAGCCGGAAGTCCTGGTTTTGGATGAACCCACAACGGGTGTTGATGCTGTTTCGCGCATCGAATTTTGGGAAATGTTGGCAAAGCTGAGAGCCAGCGGAATTACGATTGTGGTGTCCACACCCTATATGGATGAGGCTTCGCGCTGCGACAGGGTGGCATTGATACAAAATGGCAGTATCATGGATATTGCCACGCCCGAAGGAATCCGAAACAATTACAAACGTGATTTATGGGCAGTGAAGTCTGATGATATTTATCGCTTACTAATTGATCTTCGACAATTTAAATCAACATGGACTGCTTTCCCATTTGGCGAAAACATCCATCTATCGTTGAAGGAACAAAAGATTCTTCCATCAGAAATTGTGACATTTTTACAATCCTCCAGCCACCAAAACATACAAGTTTCTAAAATTGAGCCTTCAGTGGAAGATTGCTTTATGGAACTGATGCAAGGAGTTAAAAGTTAAAAGTGAAGAGTGAAAAATGAAAGCACTAATGTTGGTATTGAAAACAGAATATTTGAACAATTGAACAGTAGAGCATCCGAACATTAGAATAATTGAACATGAAGCAATTGAGCGCGAAGCATTGAACCCTTTAAACGCGAAGCAATCGAACGCGAAGCATTGAACCCTTTAAACGCGAAGCAATTGAACGCGAAGCATTGAACCCTTAAACGCGAAGCATTGAACAATTGAACAGTAGAGCATCCGAACATTAGAACAATTGAACGCGAAGCATTGAACCCTTTAAACGCGAAGCAATTGAACGCAAAGCATTGAACCCTTAAACGTGAAGCATTGAACCTTGAACGCGAAGGATTGAACAATTGAACAGTAGAGCATCCGAACATTAGAACAATTGAACGCGCAGCATTGAACTTTGAACACCCAAACCCCCAAACCCCCAAACCCTTATAAACAAATGCCAATCATCGAAGTACAAAACCTGGTTAAAAAATTCGGCAGTTTCGTTGCTAACGATAATCTGAGTTTTTCGGTTGATGCTGGCGAAATTTATGGATTTCTGGGCGCAAACGGGGCCGGGAAAACAACCGCGATGAAAATTCTTTGCGGTTTGTCGGCACCAACTTCAGGCAAAGTGATGGTAGCGGGGTACGATGTTTTGCACCAATCGGAAATGGTAAAAAAACGGATTGGTTATATGAGCCAGCGGTTTTCGCTGTTCGACGACCTTTCGGTTTGGGAGAATTTCCAGTTTTTTGGTGGCATTTACGGGCTTCCTTCAGCAAAAATAAAACAGAGGACTTCGGAGTTGCTTGGAAGGCTGGGCCTCGAAAGCGAGAAAAAACAATTATTGGGATCCTTGCCTTTAGGATGGAAACAAAAACTCGCTTTTTCGGTAGCTATTATTCACGAACCTTCCATTGTTTTTTTGGACGAACCTACCGGAGGAGTTGATCCAATAACCCGGCGGCAATTTTGGGAAATAATCTACGAAACTGCCAACCAGGGAATTACAGTTTTTGTAACCACACATTATATGGACGAAGCCGAATACTGCCACCGCGTTAGCATAATGGCCGATGGAAAAATTGTCGCTCTCGACACACCCGCTAACCTGAAAGCAAAATATAATGCGGCGAATATTGAGGAGGTCTTTTTGAAAATTGCGAGAAGTTGATTTCGAAAGGAAATTGACGAATTACAATTTACGAATTAACTGAAAAGTAAAATATCCAATAGTTGATAAAATGAATCGAATAGGTAATCTGCTTTATATCGTAAATCCGAAATCGCAAATCTGAAATCATAACCCCTAAACCCCAATGAAAGGTTTTATCATCAAGGAGTTTTACCATATTTTTCGCGACTTCCGTTCGATGATCGTGTTGTTTGGCATGCCGGTGGTTCAGGTTTTGCTGTTCGGGTTTGCACTTTCCACGGAAGTGAAAAATGCTCCAGTTGCCATAATTGACCATTCCAACGACCAGGTAACGAGAGCTATAACATCAAAACTGCTTTCTTCAGGATTTTTCATTTTGAGCGATGAAGTGCATGGCGAAAACCATATCGAAGAGGTTTTCAGGCATGGTAAAGTAAAGGAAGTAATTATTTTCGAGAGCAATTTTGCCTCGAACCTCGAAAAAGACAGGCAGGCTTCCATACAAGTTATTGCCGATGCCAGCGACCCCAACATCGCCAACCTGCTTGTAAATTATACTTCGGCTATTGTGGCCGATTACCAGCAGGAATACATGAAAGGCTTATCGCTGCCTGTTGCTATCACCACCGAATCACAGATGATGTACAATCCGGCATTGAAAAGTGTTTTTATGTTCGTGCCGGGCGTAATTACCATTTTACTAATGCTTATCACCGCCATGATGACTTCCATTTCCATCGCCCGCGAAAAAGAAATGGGAACCATGGAAATACTGCTGGTTTCGCCCATGCGCCCCATGCAGATTATTGCCGGAAAAGTAATACCGTATGTGTTGCTGGCTTTCGCCAATGCCGTTACCATACTGTTGCTCAGTTATTTCGTGCTTGGTATGCCAGTTAAAGGAAGCCTTCTGTTAATGCTTGCCGAAAGCCTTTTGTTTATCGTAATGGCTCTTTCATTGGGGATTTTTATTTCCACTGTCAGCAAAAGCCAGCAGATGGCCATGATGCTTTCGATGTTTGCGCTTATGTTGCCAACCATCCTGCTTTCGGGCTTTATTTTCCCTATCGAAAACATGCCTCTTCCTTTGCAAATAATAAGTAACCTAATGCCGCCACGCTGGTTCATTATTATCGTAAAATCTATAATGATCAAAGGACTTGGTTTTCAGTATATCTGGAAAGAAACGCTTATTATTGCCGGAATGACGTTGTTTTTTATTGCTTTGAGCGTGAAGAAATTTAAAATCAGGCTTGAGTAGGGAAGTTAAAAATGGTTCAAGGCTCAACGAAAAGTTCAATGCTTCGCGTTCAATTTGTTCAAAATGGTTCAAATGTTTCGCGTTCAATGAAAAGTGCAATACTTCGCGTTTAATTTGTTCAAGTTTTTTTCAAACAATAACCGCCTACAATTTTTCTAAATATTTTAGCCAAATCGAGCGGAAAGCATCGAGATCTTGAATATTGAACACAAAGCAATTGAACAAAGGAGCATTTGAACATTAGAACAATTGAACATCAGAGCAATCGAACGCTAAGAATTGAGCTTTTGAACCTTGAACTCTTAAACCTTGAACGCGAAGCATTGAACTCTTAAACCTTGAACGCGAAGCATTGAACTCTTAAACCTTGAACGCGAAGCATTGAACTCTTAAACCTTGAACGCGAAGCAATTAAACTCTTGAACAACTTTGAACCCTTAAACCCTTTGAAAACAATCCTATATATATTACAAAAAGAATTCCGGCAGATTTTTCGGAACAAATCCATGCTGCCTATCATTTTTGTTATCCCAGTGATTCAACTGCTTATTTTGGCTTTTGCCGTTACTTTCGAGATTAAAAGCATCAACCTGGTTATTGTGGATCAGGATCATTCTGTGGCTTCGCGGCAATTGGCATCTAAATTCACTGCACCACTTTTTTATCATGTAAAAGCCTATCCAACAACCTATAACGAAGCAGAAGAATACCTGAAAACGGGCAAAGCCCATCAAATATTGATTATCCCGCATCGCTTTGAAGTTGATTTGCAGAAAGAATCAAAAGCTTCGGTACAACTTATCAGCAACGCCATTGATGGGAGTGCGGCTGCTATTATGAACGCCTACGGCAATTCAATAATCATGGATTTTAACCAGGATATTATTACTGATTTATCGGGTGGCATAGAGGTAAAGCAGCCCTTCAATATTCGTTATTCGTATTGGTTTAACCCCGAACTGGACTATAAAACCTACATGGTGCCCGGCATTCTGGTGCTGCTTGTAACCATAATTGGCATGTTCCTTTCGTCAATGAATGTGGTACGCGAAAAAGAAATGGGAACCATAGAGCAGATAAATGTTTCACCAGTGAAAAAATACCAGTTTGTGGTTGGCAAACTGCTTCCTTTTTGGTTTATCGCCATTTTCGAACTGGCTTTCGGGCTTTTGTTGGCACGTATTGTGTTCGGCATACCAATTATTGGTAGCCTTTGGCTTATTTTTGGCGTGGCCTCGGTGTATTTACTTGCTGTGTTAGGCATTGGTTTGTTGATATCGACCCTGGTCGAAACGCAGCAGCAAGCCATGTTTTTGGCCTGGTTTTTTGCTGTAGTTTTTATTATGATGAGCGGTCTATTCACGCCAACCGACAGCATGCCCGATTGGGCGCAAAAAATAAATATCATCAACCCAATAGCCTATTTTATTAAAATGATGCGGATGATCATGCTCAAAGGGTCCGAGTTTCAGGATATTTTAAAACCATTTGTTTCCATTGCCATATATGCGGTTGTTTCGTTAACATTGGCGGTATGGAGGTATAGGAAAGTGGCGGCGTGAAGGCCTCTTTGGATTGGATTTTTAACTTTATTTTTCAACCCTTGTAGGGGTAAAACGTGTTTCAAGTGTCTATATAGTAACAATAAAATTTAATCCATGAAAAAAGTATTTATTTCAATTCTGTTATTGCTTCCACTTTTTAGCAATGCAGCGGTTTTCACAATTTTTTCAGGTGGTAGCAACGGTAGCAATCTGCGATATTATATCAATATTGCATCAGCCGGTGATACGATTTATATTGATAATACTCTATCAGGAATTACCTTGGACATGGATGAAATTCTGATCGACAAACCCTTGAGCATCATTGGAACAGTGCATACACAATATATTGAGAGAAATAATAGTAGCGGGACCCCAGCATTCAGGATATTAAGGTTTGTGAATTGTGGGTATGTTTACCTTAAAAATCTTGAAATATATGGGGGTTCAACTTCCAGCGTTAATTCGGTTCCAATGCATGGAGGTGCCATGCTGATTAGCGATACCAACTGCCATGTATATCTCGAAAGTTGCATAATCCGATCAAACAAAGCTGCGGACGGCACAATGGTAAATCAGCCTTCATTTTCGAATCTGCCAGGTGGTGGAAACGGAGGTGCTATTTGTAATTATGGTAGAATAACGCTTAAATCATGTGTTGTCTACAACAATAGTGCAGGCAAAGGTGGTGTTGCATATTACCCAATACCACAGGATCCGACTGGCAATTGCCTGGGTTGTCCTGGGGGAAATGGAGGAGCGATTTGTAATTTTGGCAGAGCCGATTTGATGAATTCAATTTTTACTGGGAATAAAACAGGGAATGGAGGATATTTTAGCGACATCTGGGGGTATTTTTCATGCTCTGGGGATGGTGGTTCAGGTGGGGCTATATATAATTCTTCAAATGCTGACCTTTACGTTGCGAACTGTTTGTTTGACCACAATTCACCCGGAACTTCAACTTACATGTATCATGGTCAAGGTGGCGCAATATTTAATTCAGGACAACTCAATGTTATTAGTTCAACGTTTTCAATACATGCCTTCTCTGATGATGATAGTGTAAACATGAACCAAAACAGCTTAGCCAAAGGATCAACTTCAAGTGTTTTTTGTTCTTATGGTTCAATAACTGCTCTTTCAAATTCAATTCTATTTAACAGTTCTGGTGGTTCGACGCCAGATTTATATATAGTTGACACTAATTCGCTCGAAATCAGTTACTCTCTTGTAAGAAAGAGCAATTTAAATATACTTCAAGGGGGAAATAATTTATATGGGATTGATCCGCTATTTGGTTCAACGGCAGATCACCACTTATTATTCAACAGCCCTTGTATAAATCAAGGTAATCCCGATGGCACCAATTTAACTGAGACCGACCTTGATGGGCATTCAAGAATTGTTGAAAATATTACTGATATGGGAGCTTATGAATTTCAGGGGATGACTAAAACAACATCATATCAGATTGGAATGCTCAATTTATTCCCTAACCCTTCTTCTGGAGTAATATACATCAATACGGATGGATTGAAAATAACAGAATTTCTAACTGTTACAATTTCAAATTTGCCAGGTAAAACATTATTTCAAGAGAAGTTTTTCTATCCTGAGTCAACAGTTAAAATTGATCTGCCGAGTAGAATTGATAATGGGGTTTATGTTATCCATATTTCTACAGAGAAAAGTAATTTTTTAGGGAAGTTAATTATATGCAGATAAAGTTCTGCTTTACCCAAGTGGAAATGCCCTCGAACCTCGCATGCCTTAATTCCTGCCGTACTCAGCAAATTCCCTCAAGTATTGATCGAAAAATTGAGAGTTTTCGCAAAATTGTGTCTGCTTTTTATTTTTTCTTAGAGAAGAATTACTCCAGCAAATTAAAATGATTTTAGCATGCAAGTTTTCCCAGCTAATAAAAATGGTATTAATGCAAAATTGAGCCATTTTGATTTCTTCTGATAAATTTAGGCATTTCAGGCACTCCAAGTACTTTAGACACTTTTTAATAAACTCATCCCACATTCAAAACCATATCGTAATTATCGCCATTGTATTCGAACTGCCCCAATGTTGTAAACCCATTTTTTATATAATAATTTACAGCTCTGGTGTTGCTGCATTGTACGCCGCCCCACAGTATAATCCTTTTTAAACCAAGGGTTTGTAAATCGGAAAGCACAAATTGAAACAAGCTGTTCCCTACCCCAAGGCTCTGCCAGGCATCGGCAACCGAAGGGGCAAAGGTGCAATCGGTTTTGGCATCCAGCGTTAAGCCATACGAACGCAAACGCAAACTATCGTGTTCAAGGAAACCTTTTTTTACAATGGAATATGCAACTACTTCATCGGAATCCATATCAAGTGCAATATAACCCATATAAGTTTCTGTGTTTTTGAACAATCCCCCAATGGTTTCCCTATCGAAACTATGAGGCCCAAATCTCCTTGTGGTTTCGGGTTGCAAATGCTGTAAGTAATAGGTCAATTTGTCGTACTCATTGGACTGCACAGGTTTTAAAAGCACCTGTCTTCCGTTTTTGGCTTGTACTATCATAGTGTGGTTAGATTTTAATAGTTTCGGTATCAAAAAAAGTAAAAGTTTGATCAGGCAATAAAAGTAAAAATATTTTTCTGGATAAATTTCGCAAGCAAAACAAAAAAATATTATTTTCACACCTTATAAAATCAGTGGTATTATGTTGGTTCAGTTTCAAATAATTTACAAAACCCACCTTGGCCAGGAACTGGTTTTGGTAGGCTCTACACCCGAACTTGGGGAAAACTCTGTGGCAAACGCCCCAAAAATGACTTTGTTGGATCCGGATTCCGGCCTTTGGACTTACTGTGCCGAATTGGATGCAGTTTCTGGTTTTTCTTACCGCTATTACGTTAAGGACGATAATTTCAATACGTTTATTGATGAATGGGGCGCCGACAGGTTTTTTAATCGTGCAAACAAACAAAACCAATCCGTTTTGCTGCTCGACAGGTGGCGGGCAAAGTCCGATCCTGATTATGCCCTACATACGGCGGCTTTTATAAATGCAATTTTAAAACAAGGACAAATTTTTAAATCGCCTACTGCAAAGGCTGGCGAACCTGTCAAAGCCGTTGTGGTGCGTTTTAAACCCAATGTAATACGAATAAAACCAGAGCATAAAGTTGCCATAAGTGGAAGTGCCAAAAGCCTGGGCGCATGGAACGAAAAAAAAGCCGTTTCGCTTGGCAACCTCAATTTCCCTGAATGGAGTGGGGAAGTGAAAATTGCTATTTCCGAATTTCCACTAAAGTATAAATACTTGATCAGGGACGATGCTGGGAATACCGCCTTTTGGGAAAAAACCGAGGATAGGGTTTTAAATTTGCCCGAAGGCGATGTGCCCGATGTGATAGAGGTTGGCGACGAAAAATTCGATTTCCCCCAATATCCATGGAAAGGTGCTGGAATTGCCATCCCAGTGTTTTCGCTCCGGCGCAGGCAAGGCTTTGGCGTAGGCGAGTTTACCGATATTAAATTGTTGGTGGATTGGGCTACCCTGATGGGGATGAGATTGATACAGATTTTGCCCATTAACGATACCATAGCCAAACATGCCTGGCAGGATTCGTATCCGTATGCCGCAATTTCGGTGTATGCCCTGCATCCGATTTATATCAATTTGTTGCAGATTGGTGAATTGGAATCGGATATCAACCAACAGATCATCGAAGCCCAGGGGAAATACCTGAATTCGTTGTCGAAAATTGATTACGAAGCTGTGATGGCCCTGAAATCGAGGTTTTTCAAACTTATTTACGATCAGAAAAAACAGGAATTCTTAAAAGACCCTGCATTTCTTTCGTTTTTTAATGACAACGAATACTGGCTCAGGCCTTATGCCGCATTTTCATTTTTACGCGACCTTTTCAATACCCCCGATTTCAGCCGCTGGGGAGAATACAGTAAGCCATCGCCTGAGTTGTTAAGGCAGCTCACCGATAAAGATTTATACCATTACGACGACATTGCGGTTCACTATTTTATTCAATACCATGCACACCTCCAATTGCTCGATGCCTCGAATTATGCAAGATCAAAAGGTGTTGTGCTCAAAGGCGATATCCCGATAGGCATTTACCGAAGCAGTGTGGATGCCTGGCTCAACCCACATTTGTTCCATATCGAGTGCCAGGCAGGTGCGCCGCCCGATGATTTTTCGACCAAAGGCCAAAACTGGCGTTTCCCGACCTATAATTGGGACGAAATGGCAAAAGATAACTACGCCTGGTGGCAACAAAGGCTGCGCCACCTGTCCATTTACTTCGATGCCTTCCGCATTGATCACATCCTGGGGTTTTTCCGTATTTGGGAAATACCCGATTATCAAGTCGAGGGTTTGTTAGGCTATTTTAACCCAAGCATCCCGTATTACCGCGACGAACTACAAAACAGGAGCCTTTGGTTCGATGAAAAACGGCTTTGCCAGCCCTACATCCGTGAGCATTTCTTGTACGAACGCTTTGGCGAGTTAACTGATTTTGTAAGGTCCAATTACCTTATCGAAACCAATCAGGGGTGCTACGACCTTCACCCCGATTATAATACCCAGCGCAAGATAGAAGAGAAACTTGCGGTTGAGCCGGATACAAGCCCCGAAATGAGAAGCCGCCTCGAAAGGATTACCAAAGGTTTGTTCTCCCTTGTTTCGGAAGTGCTTTTCCTTGTAGCTCCGGGCACCAATGGAAACGCGTTTTTCCCACGCCACACGCTTCATTTTACGCGTTCGTACCAGGAACTCGACAACCATGCAAAGTATATCATCAATGAGGTTTACCTCGATTATTTTTACCACCGCAACGAGGAGCTATGGCGTGGTAAAGCCATGGCAAAACTACCGGCTTTAAAAAATGCCACCAATATGTTGCTTTGCGGCGAGGATTTGGGCATGGTGCCTGCTTGTGTACCAAGCGTAATGAACGAATTGGGCATCCTCAGCCTCGAAATACAGCGCATGCCCAAGAACCCGAAAATTACGTTTGGGCATCCGGCAGACTATCCTTATTTGTCGGTAGCAAGTCCATCCTCACACGACACATCCACAATCCGTGGTTGGTGGGAAGAGAACTACTCCCAAACACAAATGTTTTTTAACCAGATTCTTGGAGGCTCATTTCAGGCGCCTGGGGAATGTACACCCGATATTGTGAAACAGATTATCATCCAGCATTTGTATTCGCCAAGTATATGGGCGATATTTGCGGTACAGGACCTTTTCGGTATGGATGCCACTTTGCGCCTGCCCGATGCCAATGGTGAACGAATAAACAATCCAGGAAACCCAAACCATTACTGGCGCTACCGTATGCACCTGAATATCGAAGACCTTTTGGAACAAACCGGATTCAACCAGTTTGTTAGGGATCGGCTTAATGATACCGGGCGTTTAGAGATGTATTGATGGATAATCTGGGGGGCGTAAGCTAAGTTAACATTATCAGTCAGTAAGCAGATTGAGACCCAAGTATCGATTTCGAGCTTTATAAAAAAAACAGCCTTGTAAGGGCTGTTTTTTTCTTATTGTTAATGAGGGCTTTGCCGAGGTTGATAGTATTGCGCCCTTTCAGGGCTGGGATAGATGCATGACTCATATCCGTGGGTTTCACCCACGGTTAATCAAATTGCGCCCTTTCAGGGCTTAGGCTTTGCACTATTTTTCCGTGGGCTTCACCCACGATTAATCATATTGGCCCTTTCAGGGCTGGTTTTAGTAAAATCTTCTTTCTCTTCAAAAACCACCAAAATCTTTCATTCTCAACTATTTCCCATTAACCATTCCCCATTAACTATTTCCTACTAACCATTTCACCAATAACTATTTTCCATTAACCATTTTCCATTAACCATTTCCCCATTAACCATTTACCATTAACTATTTCCCCATTAACCATTAACCAATCACTCCACAACTTGCACTTCTGCCACTTGCAACACTTCCTTTGTTTCTGCATCGAAAACAAATGCAATAACATGGCAGTTTTTTGGAACCATGGTGTTGAGGTTGAAGTTTGTAAAATGTGTCTGAAATGTTGTTACCACCGGGGCAAAAGATGAGTTTTCGGGTATCAAAAGTACAGGCGTTCCCCAAATTCCATTAACCGCACCACGCATAACGTGTGTGTGTACATAATTTAAAATACTGGGTGTAGTTCCAACTGTTACATCATTGTTTTTTTGTGCCTGAATTATGCTATCCTCGGTTATAATAACTGAAATTTTAAGCGTTCGTTCAGTAAATGCCTGAAGGAAACTAATTTTCGAGTGGATACACAACTTGTCTTTGGCTGAATCATACTCTGTAATGAGTTGCAGATCCATCAATGGAGCTTCGGAAACTGTATTTTTTACAGCATTTGCCCAGGAAGGAGGTGATAAGACCTGCTGGTTGTTGGGATAGCCCTTACGGCTAACCATTCCATTGGGGTTACCAACCGCACCAACTTTGAAGAAATTATCCCATTCGGTGCCGGCTGGGGTGCGGAAATCGTAAGCCCAAACCGAATCGGACGTGCTTGGCTTTGCGTAAAAACCTGCATGTACAGCTACCACAACCAAGCTATCCTGATATTTATCTTTTAAATCGTGGGTGATAAGTGCGGCACGTGGGCAATTTACACATGTGTGCCCTGTATAATCCTCGATAAGAGCCCTTTTGTAGTGTGCGGTTACGGCCGGAAATTTTGGAACCGGGCAAGCGGCAGTGTCCTCCGGTTCAATTGGATCAGTATTTGGGACAATGTAAGGCGCATCAATTTTGTCGCATGAGGCCAAAACTAAAACTGAAGCTGCGATTATTAGTATGGATTTGAGTATAGTAATCTTTATCATTTTTATCTAACTTTAGAAACTGGTGGTAATTGTTAAAGTGAAACCGTTGGAAGCCGGAACATTCCGGCAAACCCCACCCACACACACTATTCCTTCGCGCTGCTTACCATACGATAGTTGTATGCGGTTGGCATCGTTGTTATAGGCAACAGCAGCAAGTGGATAATGAAACCGTTTTTCGGTATCTTCATTTCCACAATTCCATTGATCGGCAACGCTTACAAACCATTTTGGGGCAACCGTATATTCGAGCAAAGCCATAACCCAGTTACCTTCATCCTGCTGGGTGAGCAAGGCTTGGGTTTCGAGGCGTAAGGCTTTTTCAGGCGAAAGCTTGTAAGTCATTTCAGCAACCAAAATGTTGGCATGTACAAGGACAGTATCATCAATATGCCCTTCAATTATTGCAGTATTATATTCCTCGTACATGTATGTGAACAACAATTTGAAGCTTTTAGTGAATTTGTGCCCGATTTCTATATTAAAATCGCGGAAGTATTTGGTGTCGCCAACTTTAAAAAACGGGGATTTATAACCCAGAGTTCCTGATTCATCCAACAAGGTAGTATCGTTAACCAATTCTTTTACAATTGAGTTGATTGCCGAAAAATTGACTGCAATATCAGTTCCGTATTTTCCGCCCAAAAACGTGTTTTTGGCGATTTTATAGTTCACCTGTGCTTCCATGCCCATCTCGTTGTTGGGTTGTGTGGCATACGGATAAACAGCAGCCAAGGTATAGGTCTGCTGTTTTGTAATGGCAGGGAGATAGCCAATATCGAGCACATTACCCGTTTCGGTGCGTTTCGATTTGAAGCCCATATTGTCGAGCCGCTTGGCCTGAAGTATAATACCCAGTCCTTTTTGGTTGTACGTGGCGGTTAGTAGCAACGATTCCCCTTTTTTGTAAATAAAATTATTCGTTGCATTTGGGTCGTTGATTTTTTGTGCGTATTCGGCATTTAGCCCAAAATTGCCATACCCCAAATCAATTCGCCCAGCACCTGCCGCAACGTTGAGCGGAAGCATAAGTTTTTCCTGGCTGCTGTTATAAATTTCCTCATCGGCCTGATATTTGCTTACAAAACTGCCCCCAATCCTAACGCGCAATTTGCTGTTTTCGAGAGACGGAATCCAATCCTTGAGGTTAAAATCGGCATCAGCGCCACGAACAATGCCGGGTCCTTTATCCCAAAAGTAACGTTGTGTGCCATAAATTCCTTTTAGCTCCACACCTTTTGCTGGAGTAAATTTCACACGGATACCGTTCAAAGCATTGTCGTAGCCCAGGTTATGCTCCTCATACGTACGGAAAATAGCACCTCCACCAAACTGCTCGTAAATATGCCCGGCTGTTATTTGGAATTTGCCTGTTTTGTAATCAACAAACCAATATGGTATGCCGGTGCCCTTATAACGTGGGTCATATCCATTTACAGGGTTTAGGTACGTTTCGTAACGCAGCCCGGCATTAAAATCACCCGAAGTATAGGTAATATTGGTCCAACTGTTCATTTGCATTTTTTCGGGCACAGGCAGAGCGCCAATAGCCGAATCAACCCTGTAATATTGGGCATCCATCTGGAAGTTGCCATTTACCTGGCTTCCAATGGAGCTATTTTGCGCTTGAAGCAGCGAAGGGAAAATACAAATAAGCGCAGCCAAAAAAGTTGCGTAAGTAAGTAAATGTGTTTTCAATGTATTTTGGTTTGATTTATGTTTAAGTAGCTATGCTTATCAATCACTATTCCTTAAAAACCTTTTTATGCCATTCTATTTTAATCAGGATGGTAAAGATTTGTAAGGATTAAACAAGCGATTCCTGAATTATTAATGAGGCAATGGTTCACCCGCATTTAACTTGCGTACAACATTTATTACATCCAGTTCGGCCCCTTCGCTAAAACTGGTGTGCTGCCATACCACTTCGCCTTTTCCATTTAAGATAAATGTATGAGGCACAGCATTTACGTTCATAGCACGCTTAAATTCGGAATTCGGGTCTAGTAAAACTTCATAATTCCAGCCTTTGCCGTTAACAAGGGTTTTTACTTGCGACGATGAGCGAGAATCGTCAATTGAAACTGCATAAAGCTTAACGCCGGTTTCAGCCTGCCATTCTTCGTAAACTTCGGCAATAGTGTTAAGTTCTTTTAAGCAGGGTTTGCACCAGGTGGCCCAGAAACTGATGATTATAGGCTTACCATCGTTGGAAATCTTTTCGGTATTCACTTTTGTGCCTTTCATATCGGTTACCGTGGCTTTTGGCAGCTTAAAAAGCACCTTGTCGGCGCCAGTTTCCTGTGCAAATAAAGCGGTTCCAAAACATAAGAGCAATGTGACAAAAAAAATGTTTTTCATGGGTTTGATGCTTGTTGGTTAGGATTTTAGTTTGATTTATTTTGAGGATAGCACACTTCCAATAATTTGGTTTCCACCAAAGGCACAATGCGGATTGTTTCCATGATAGCCGGAATAAGCAGCACTTCACCGGCTTTTATTGTTTCGGTTCCTCCTTCATATTCAATAACGCATTCCCCTTCGGCACATTGAAGTATTACAAACGAGTCGATACCGCTATAATCTTTAACAACTGTTGTACCAAAGTGCATGAGGCCTGTGTTGAAATACGTGCTTTCCACAATAGGCACAGTTTTGTTGAAAGCAGGTGTATATTCGGTTTTGTAGGTATTATGCCTGGTGAAATCGAGTGCATCGAGGGCTAAGTCGGTATGCAACTGACGGGGATTCCCTTTGTCGTCAACCCTGTCGAAATCATAAATCCGGTAAGTAAGGTCGCTGGTTTGCTGAATTTCGAAAAGCAACAATCCCGGCCCGATAGCGTGAACCCTGCCGGCAGGGATGAAATATACATCGCCTTTCTGAACTTTTTCATAGTTCATGATTTCCTTTAGGGTACCGTTTTTGAGGTTCGAAAGGTAAAGTTCCGAATCCATTTGCTGGTTGAAACCACTTATTAGTTCGGCACCGGGTTCGGCATCAGCGATATACCACATTTCGGTTTTTCCTAAATCATTATGGCGGCTTTCAGCAAGTTTATCATCAGGGTGTACTTGTATGGAAAGCCAATCGCTCGAATTCAGTATTTTAATAAGCAAAGGGAATTTATAACCGTATTTTTCATAAACAGCTTCGCCAACCAAATCGCCCATATATATTTCAATAAGCTCATCCAATTGGTTTTCGGCCAAAAAGCCATTGGAAACAACACTAGTTTCGTCGCCATATCCCGACAAAACCCAAGCTTCGCCACAATTGGCCAAAGGTGAATAGTCCATCCCGAAAACGGTTTGGATTTTGTTGCCGCCCCAAATTTTTTCCTTAAAAATGGGCTTGAATTTTAGTGGGTACAAATCGTTCATTGTAGGGTGCAATAAATTATTTATCAGTGTATTAGGGAAATGCCACCTTCGGTTTCGGGTTTCAAAAGTACAATATTATCTATTTCCTGCAACAGTATATTTCAAACCGTTGGATTGAAACCACCAGAATAGCGAAAAAAAGTACTTTTGTGGTTCCTGAAATGCCAGTCAAGAGCAACAATAACTTTGAAATGATTTTATTCAAAAACCTCACCCCCGTCCCCTCTCCTTGAAAAAAAGAGAGGGGTGCCTACACCCTGCAAATTCGAGTAAGCAAATAAATCAATACCTTAAAATTTGGTGCAATTCCTTAGGATTCAGCTAAAAGATCGGTGCTTCGCATTTCACTCTCATTAAAAAAAAATCACTGAATATGTTCATACTAAAGATTTTGTACTCTTGTTTTGTACCAAGTTAGTTCCGTTTAGCTCAATAGAGACCACATAGGTCTAACAACTATCACATCCACATCCCCACATCCCCAAATCTTCACATCCCCAAATTACCACATTAACCCATTACCACATTAAATTATGTCTGAAATAAAATCCATCTGTGTTTTCTGCGGCTCCAGTGCCGGGAGCAATGAACAATATACCCTGAAAGCCCGTAAGTTGGGACTTTTATTTGTCGAAAAAGGGATTACTTTGGTTTACGGCGGCAGCAATGTTGGCCTTATGCGCGAAATTGCCGACACTATGATGGCCGCCGGTGGAAAAGTGATTGGCGTAATGCCGCACAACCTAATACAACGCGAAGTAGCCCATAAAGGGATTACCGAATTTCGGGTAGTTGAAACCATGGCCGAGCGCAAGGCGGTTATGGATGAGCTTTCGGATGCATTTATTTCCATGCCCGGCGGAATAGGTACGTTAGACGAGCTTTTCGAGGTAATGAGCTGGAACCAATTGGAACTTATAAACAAACCGGTTGCCCTTTTTAATGTGCTTGGCTATTGGGATCAGCTTTTGGCTTTTCTTGATCACACTGTTGATCAGCGATTTGTAAAAGCCGAACACCGCATAAACCTGATTTCCGAAAGCGATGAAAAAATACTTCTTGAAAAAATACTGAACTATAAACCCGTGAAAGTTGAAGGTGGGAAATGGATCAAGGAGTTAAGGGAGAATAAGTTTTGAACAAGCTCAAATCGGGCTTTCAAACCTGTTTTTATTGATTATTTTTTGTACTTTTACAGATATCTACCTTTAAGAACTGAAGTTAATGAAAGACCTCAAACTATTCGAAAACAAGAAAATACGTTCCGTATGGGATGCAGAACAAGAGAAATGGTTTTTTTCTGTTGTTGACATTATTGAAGTTTTAACAGATACAGACCGACCGCGAAAATACTGGAGCGATCTGAAAACAAAGTTGAAATCGGAAGGAAGTGAGTTGTCCGAAAAAATCGGACAACTGAAAATGCAGTCCGAAGATGGCAAGTTTTACCTCACTGATGTAGCTGATACTGAGCAGTTATTTCGGCTTATACAGTCCATACCATCGCCCAAAGCGGAACCTTTTAAACAATGGTTGGCAAAAGTAGGTTACGAAAGGGTTGAAGAAAGCCAGGATCCTGAAAAATCAATTGACAGGGCAATGGAAAGCTATTTGAAACTTGGCTACAGCACTGCTTGGATAAACCAACGGCTTAAAAGTATTGAAGTACGAAAAGAACTTACCGACGAATGGGAAAACCGCGGCGTTAAAAAAGGCCAGGAATTCGCTTCACTTACCGATATAATTACCCAAGCCTGGAGCGGAAAAACTGTCGGGCAGTACAAAGATTTCAAAGGGCTGAAAAAGGAAAACCTTCGCGACAACATGACCAATCTGGAACTTGTCCTCAACATGCTGGCCGAAGCCACAACCACCGAAATAAGCAAAGAAAATAACCCCAAAACATTTGAGGAAAACAAGAAAATTGCCAGAAAAGGGGGCGAAATTGCGGGTGATACCCGGAAGCAAATTGAACAGCAAACTGGTAAAGCTATTGTTAGCAAACAAAACGCAAAAGTATTGAAGGAGAAAAAGGAGAATAAAAAATTGGGGTAAAATTCACTCCTAAACCTGACCTTTGCATTTTAATCCACAAATCATACTATGCTTATAATCGGAATTACCGGAACACTTGGTGCAGGAAAAGGAACTATTGTTGAATACCTGGTTCAGGAAAAAGGATTTGTCCATTTTTCGGTGCGGGGGTTTATAACCGAAGAAATTAACCGTCAAGGATTGCCTGTAAACCGCGATAGCATGGTGATTGTAGCCAATAAGTTACGTGCCGACCATTCGCCATCGTATATAACTGACCAGCTTTACGAACAGGCATTGTTAACAGGCAAAAACTGCATTATCGAAAGCATCCGCACGCCAGGCGAAGTGGAATCCTTGCGCGAAAAAGGGAATTTCCTGCTTTTTGCCGTGGATGCCGATCCGCAATTGCGTTATGAACGGATTGTGCTGCGAAATTCCGA
>CAJAXK010000365.1 GCA_903946925.1 uncultured Bacteroidales bacterium
CAGTGCCTTAGGGTGTTTTGTAATGATAATCGTACTTTTTAAGGATATTGCCTTGATGGTCTTTTACATACGAAAGTCGGTTGAAAGGATCGTAATTGTAATAGGTGGGCTTGTTGTTGGCATCGCTGGCGGAGGTAATGCCAATTAAAGGTTCATAGGTATAGGTGGTCATTTGGGCATCCATGGGGTAGAAGCGGAGGTCGTCGAAATAGGCTTTGCTGGAGGAGCCGCAATACACCTTTATTTTCATTGATGCGTTTATGGAATTTTCATATAAGACATGTGGTAGTTCAACCTCAAGAAGATTCCAATCACCGGCTGGGTTATCTGGATTATGTATATTCTTACTTAATGTATAATCATCATTGACTTGGATATGGAGGTATGCATCAGTACCACCTTTGACCCAAACACTGGCCTTGTATCCACTATGGTTAGCAGCCTTGGTTTTAACATCGAAATATTTTGATGGACCGCCACCTACAACTTTTGCCGAATATTTACCTGTTTTTACATTTTCAATATCATCATTAAAAGACCAACTATTGAAGGACTCCCATCCAGGTGCTTCCTGATTTTCAAAGCCAGCATAACCACATTCGGTGGTTGTGGCGTTTTTGGTTTCGGCAATGGGGAGACTATAATTATAACTATGAATATAACTAACTGTAATATTATTTTCTTGTTTAACTGCTAGTAAATTGCCTGTTGCGTCGTATTGTACGAATATTGTTTTGTCATCAAGGACATTAGAACTTAAGGAAGATTGAATTTTCGAAGGTAGTATAAGATTATTCCAATTCCTGTAAAGATATCTTATCGTGTTTGTTCTATTGTTATTCGTAAATAACTCTTTTTGTATTGGAACTGCAATCTGATAGTGATCATCATCTTTGAGGGCAATAATAGCATCAAATTCTTCTTGTTGCAAGGCTCCACCGAATAAAGAATTGGTTGAAGTTACATCGTCAGGATATAAATATTTGGTTCTTACTGATTCGGCTTTGCTATTTTCTGTCTCTACACTTGTTAATTGCATGTGTTTCTTATTTTCATAATAAAATCTATCAGTTGTCACAACCGATTCGTGCCCACTAAGATCATACTCAGTTGTGATTGATTTATTCTTGTATTTCCACCAGGAAATAATTTTATAGGACATTATATCGAGATTCGAAACTGCATCACTAAAGATAACTGTATATGGGAGTATATGGCCGTAACAATCATGTCTCCAAATTGCAACATAATGGTTTTCAGAGGGTACAAAATTTTGCAAACTGGTACATCTATCAAATGTAGTACTATAGCAATGCTTATGGTTTGCAACACACACCCATTGTTTATATTCCTTGTGAGTATCTTCTTCAGTACAATTATAGTAAGTGGAATCGCCATAACAAGGAAAATCAAATTCTTTTCTAATTGTATAGCCATAGGCTTCTTGATAATTTGAAGAATCAGTTGTATAAAAATTTTCAATTTTCTTAATAGGTATAAGTGCATTATTCTCTGTTTTGCGTAAATATCGAACTTGTTTTTCCAGCCCGTTATCCCACCCTGTATTATTCCAAGGTGCGCTGGCAATGCTCGATCCTTCAATTGAATTGCCAGGTGCATCCCTATTAATAATATACTGATGTTCTGTTGCGCCTTTTTCAAAATTATCACCACCATTGCTTATAGAAACATATCTGTAGTAAATATTGCTATTCCCTGAATTGAAAAGAGGCAAAATACTGCTTGAACTATAATAGTCATGAGGTACTAAGCAATAAGCACATTGAATATTACTTGACAGTATACTGTTAGTCCCGAAGTGATAATTAAGATAAACACCCTGATCACCCGAAGAAACATTCAAATTATCTATGTTATTATAATAATAACGCAAAATTTCAGTTTCATTCGGCCCTAAGCCATGTAACACCGTTTTTTTGACTCTTTGTCCCCCAACTTCAATGTTAGTATTACTGATTGTAGAGGGTTGATCAAAATAATCAATTAGCATATTTGCATCAGTACATCCGTAAGCTGTGAGTGTAATGATATACGTGTGATCCTTTATTAATTGAGCATAACATTTAGATACGCCAAGAAAAGAAATATTACTACCAATTTGTTGATATGCACCTGAGATTGGATCTAATTTTAAAAAATTGACAAAGCTACCAGTATTTTGTTCAAAAATTGAAAGCTCTGCAATATTATGAACAGAATCGCTTTCCTGGCAATTTATTGAATCAGGATCGATAAATTGGTTAGCATTTACTGTAATGTCAATGTATTGGTTCTCAACACAAACAATAGTATCCTTTTTTGACACATGACCATGGCCACGACTATGAGCGTCAAGAAGTAAAGAACCTTTATGACCCGGAATAGTTTTTTGCCCATAATAAGAATTGGGTTCATAAATTATTTCAGTGAATCCTTTTGTTGGATATGTAACTTTTTCCAGTAACCCATACCTTGAACTCAAGGTGTCCGGGGATCGGTCAGCTGCATTAGTGTAACTTTGGGGATTCCATCCTTCAGGTAAAGGCACAAGAGTGCTATTTGGTTTTCCATTAAAATATCCCCAATGATCTTGACTGTATGATAATCTTGGAGGAACAAGAGATGGATTATAATAGCTAAATGAATATTTCATTGTTGTATCATTAAAAACTAGTCCGGTTAGGAAAGTCCTACTATTATTTGTTGTAAGATAAGACAGTTTAGTATTCTCAATTAAATTCCCAGATCTATTAATTAATGAAATTTGACTCAAATGTTTGTAATAAGGTATATCAGGGTCGTTTTGCAGGTAGGAAAGTACCACTTTCCCATTTTCAGTTATATTACTTGTTATAGAATCAAGTTTTTTGCCAATTATTCTATTAAAATGTTCCAAATGACTAAATGTCCTTGATGCATTTTGAATATGTGTTGCAAAATAAACCGGATTTGGAACAACATCCATTGATTCGGTAACTCCAGCAATGTAAAAATATCCCATACCTGAATAATGAAACTTTATTTCATCACCATTTGGGTGAAGAATTTTTGATAAATACCAAGCAGTTTCTACAATTTGTTCTGGATTTTGTTTTTCCTCGTCAAGTATTTGATTTTTAGTATATTCCTCGTCAAGAAAAAAGTATTTAATACCATCAGGGGTAGTAATTTTAAAACCCCATAGCTGGCCTTCATCATAATTCTCAATTTTTAAAGGTTGGGCAGGTATTATAAGCGGTGAATGATTGTTATTATCATAAACAAATTGTCCTGAATATCCCAAAAAATTAAATAGGAATAAGTCTGGTTCGGAATCATTCCCTTCATTAGCTGCTTGAACAAAATACTTAAGAGCAACTGGATTATTGGAAATGCCACTGGTAATGTCATTCTCTGGAAAAAATAGTTGTTCCTTAAAATCATCCTCGTCTCTGACAATCCTTGTAATAACACCACCAGCATTTAGGCTCCATCCTAATCCAATAATTGATGAAATTTCATCTACTTTTATTCCATTAGAATTATAACTTAAGGAAATAGGAATAGAAAGATTTTTGGTTTTATAAGTAAATAATGGCACATTCTCAAAAACTGAACCTGTAAATAAACCGACAGGTATTTGCCCGTATTTACCCAACGAATATGCATTGGGAGCGGGTGGGATCAGGTTTGGTAATTCCAAATATGAATTTTGCGAAAAAAGCTTCAGGGTCAAAAACATTAAAACAGAGACATAGAGTAGTTTCATTAGCTAATTATTTTAAATGTTTAAGATGTTAAAAATGATTTCTTTACATTAA
>CAJAXK010000366.1 GCA_903946925.1 uncultured Bacteroidales bacterium
ATTTCTGCCTTTTTACTTCCCTAGCTTTTAACGATTCTTTTGCCATGTCAATATATGTTATTTCTTAAATGGTAATCCAAATTCTTTTAACAAAGCCATACATTCTTTGTCAGTTTTGGCTGTGGTAACAAAAGTGATATCGAGGCCGTTAATTTTCAAAACTTTGTCGATTACAACCTCTGGGAAAATAATCTGTTCGGTGATCCCCATGGTATAATTTCCGCGGCCATCGAAACCTTTAACATTAATACCCCTGAAGTCACGTACACGTGGTATTGCGATAGCAACCAACCTGTCCAGGAATTCGTACATCTGCTCACCTCTTAGGGTTACGCGAACGCCAACCGGCATGTTTTTACGCAACTTGAAGTTTGAGATATCCTTTTTTGATTTAGTGGAAACTGCTTTCTGACCTGCAATTGCTGTCATTTCGGCTACACCGACATCAATAATTTTTTTATCGGAAATTGCAGTCCCTAAACCCTGATTTAAACAGATTTTAACAAGTTTAGGTACTTGCATGTGGTTTTTGTACTGGAATTGTTCAGTCAATGCCGGAACAACTTCCTGGTGGTACTTTTCTTTGAGGCGAGCTGAATATTCCATTATTTAATTACCTCCCCTGATTTTTTTGAAACACGAACGGTTTTGTTTGTTTTTTCATCTTTCTTATAACCCACCCTGGTAGCTTTACCGCTTCCGTCAATAAGCATAAGGTTAGAGATATGAATAGGCATTTCCTGTTTCAGGATTCCGCCTTTTGGGTTTTTAGCGTTAGCTTTGGTATGTTTCGTAGCCAAGTTTACATTTTCAACAATAGCTTTGTAACTTTCTACCTCAACTTCAAGAACTTTTCCGGTTTTACCTTTTGAGTTGCCGGCAAGGATCTTCACGTTGTCCCCTTTTTTAATATGGACTTTAATACTCATAGTTTCTGTAAATTAAAGCACTTCAGGTGCAAGTGAAACAATTTTCATATACTGTTTTTCCCTAAGTTCCCTCGAAACTGGCCCGAAAATACGGGTACCAATCATTTCTCCGGCGTTATTGAGAAGAACTACGGCATTGTCGTCGAACCTAATATAAGAACCATCTGCGCGACGGATTTCCTTGCTGGTGCGAACCACAACGGCTTTAGCTACAGTTCCTTTTTTTATGTTTCCTGATGGGATGGCTTTTTTCACCGAAACGATGATTTTATCGCCTACAGACGCATATTTCCTTCGTGTTCCACCAAGGACCCTTATACAGAGTACCTCTTTGGCACCGCTGTTATCGGCTACCGTAAGTCTTGATTCCTGCTGTACCATAATTATTTTGCTCTTTCAATGATTTCAACTAATCTCCAACATTTTGTTTTGCTCAGAGGACGCGTTTCGGATATGCGTACAGTATCACCTATACCACATTCATTTTTTTCGTCGTGTGCAGCAAATGTAGAAGTCTTTTTAACGAACTTGTGGTATTTAGGGTGTTTTACACGTCTTTCCACTTGAACTACAATGGATTTCTCCATTTTATTGCTTACAACAAGACCGATTTTTTCTTTTCTGAGATTTCTTTCTTCCATTGCTGTGATAATTATTATTTATTAGCCTTGTTAGCAACTGCCGATTCTAAACTGCGCTTATGAAGTTCAGTTACCAAACGGGCTACAGTCCTGCGATAAGCCTTAATTTTATTAGGGTTCTCAAGTGGGGAAACTGCATGGTTCATTTTTAGCTTGCTGAGCTGCATGCGTTCATCATCGAGTCTCTCAATCAACTCTGGAGTTGACAGTTCACGAATAACTTCTTGTTTCATTTTGCTTCTATTATACGATTGGCAACTTTTGACTGTAAGCCAGATTAAGCTAAATTTTCTTCATAATCCCTGCGAACAACGTATTTTACGGCTATCGGCAGTTTTTGTGATCCCAAGCGGCATGCTTCTTTGGCTATTTCGGCACTTACGCCTTCCAATTCAAAAAGCAAACGACCTGGGGTTATTCTTGCAACGAAATATTCCGGGGCACCTTTACCTTTACCCATACGTACTTCGGCAGGTTTTTTTGTAACAGGTTTGTCAGGGAATACTCTGATCCATAATTGACCTTCACGTTTCATGTAACGGGTGATTGCCTGACGGGCAGCTTCAATCTGACGACCGGTTAGCCAAACTTCTTCAAGAGCTTTTATACCGAATGAACCGAAAGATAATTCGTATCCACGTTTGGCATTGCCTTTCATTTTGCCTTTCTGCTGCTTCCTGTATTTTGTTCTTTTAGGCTGTAACATCGCTAATACTATATGATGATGAGTACTTTATTCCTTACTTATTTTTTATTCCTTGGACGACGATCACCGCCACGGTCACCACCTCTTTCGCGATCTCCGCGTGGGCCTTTGCCTGATGGTCTGCCAGTGCCATGTGATGGTTTATTATCTTTAACAATATTGTCAGTTCCAGGTACCAAATCTACTTTACCATAAATCTCGCCTTTGCAAATCCAGGTTTTAATACCCAATTTACCATAAGTAGTTTGAGCCTCAGCTAAAGCATAGTCGATATCAGCGCGTAATGTGTGCAATGGAATACGGCCTTCTTTGAATTGTTCGCGACGGGCCATTTCCGCTCCACCTAAACGTCCTGAGATTTGAACCTTAATTCCTTCGGCACCGATACGCATTGCGGAAGTAATTGCAGTTTTGATAGCTCTCCTGTAAGAAATACGTCCTTCGAGCTGACGTGCAATGGTATTGCCAACAATAACAGCATCCAATTCAGGGCGTTTAATTTCAGATATGTTAATCTGAACTTCCTTACCGGTAAGTTTTTTTAATTCTTCTTTAAGTTTATCAACTTCCTGACCAGCTTTACCAATAATAATTCCTGGGCGGGCTGTGTTGATGGTCACAGTTACCAATTTGAGCGTGCGTTCAATAATGATATGTGAAATGCCAGCTTTTGAAAGACGTGCATTCAGGTATTTACGAATTTGATCGTCTTCTACCAGTTTACTTGCAAATTTCTTACCACCGTACCAGTTAGAATCCCATCCTTTAATGATACCTAACCTGTTGCCGATTGGATTACATTTTTGTCCCATTAGGCTGCTTGATTATTTAGTTACTATTTCAGTTTCTTCCACTTTCACCCTACTGCCCAAAATAACAGTAACATGATTTGAACGCTTTTTGATGCGGTGAGCCCGACCCTGAGGTGCAGGTTGTACCCTTTTCAGACTACGGCCACCATCAGTTTTAACCTCCATAATGTAGAGATTGCTGTCTTCCATACGCACACCTTCATTTTTCTGTTGCCAGTTAGCTAAGGCAGATTTCAAAAGCTTTCCAAGTTTCTCGGCAGCGTAGTTTGGAGTATGTTGCAGAATGTGCATTGCAGTTTCTACATTTTTTCCGCTTACCAGATTGGCTACAAGCCGCATTTTTCTGGGTGAGGAAGGGCAGTCGTTCAATTTGGCAAAATACATTGTTTTATTTGCCTCTTTTCTCTGCTCAGCTGAATTATGTTTTCTTGATCCCATTGTTGCTAAGTCTTATTACTTCTTACCTTTATTTCCGGCATGTCCCCTAAAAATACGGGTAGGACTGAATTCCCCTAATTTATGCCCAACCATGTTCTCGGTCACATAAACAGGTATAAACTTATTCCCGTTATGAACAGCTATAGTTTGACCAACAAAGTCAGGAGTTATTGTTGATGACCTTGACCAGGTTTTAACTACAACTTTCTTTTTACTCTCAATCAGGTCAAGAACCTTTTTTTCAAGTTTATAATCTATGAAAGGGCCTTTTTTTAGCGAACGGCTCATGATGCTTTATGTATTAGATTACTTCTTCCTTCTTTCAATAATGTATTTATCCGAAGCATTGGTCTTCGAGCGGGTTTTGTAACCCTTGGCTGGAGTGCCCTTGCGTGTACGTGGATGTCCACCAGTAGCCCTACCTTCGCCTCCACCCATTGGGTGATCAACAGGGTTCATAACAACCGGACGTGTGCGAGGCCTACGACCTAACCATCTTGAGCGACCAGCTTTACCTGAAACTTCGAGTTGATGATCACCATTAGATACCATACCCACAGTAGCTTTACAGGTTTGAAGGATTAACCGGGTTTCTCCCGAAGGCATCCTAACAACAGCAAACTTACCGTCCCTCGACATTAACTGAGCTGATGCACCAGCACTACGAACTAATTTGGCGCCTTGTCCAGGACGAAGCTCAATGTTGTGAATCATTGTACCGAAGGGGATCTCGCTCATAAAGAGTGCGTTTCCAACTTCAGGAGCAGCTCCTACGCCCGACAACAATTCCATTCCCACTTTAAGACCTTGGGGTGCTAAAATATACCGCTTTTCACCATCGGCATACCACAACAAAGCTATGCGGCCGGTGCGGTTTGGGTCATACTCGATCGTTTTAACAACGGCCGGAATATTATCTTTTTCGCGTTTGAAATCGATTACACGATAATGTTGTTTATTACCACCACCCATGTAACGCATAGTCATTTTTCCGTCGTGATTACGGCCACCAGACTTATGCTGAGGTTCAAGCAAACTTTTCTCGGGCACCGAAGTGGTGATTTCGTCGAAGGTGCTGATAACCTTAAAACGCTGACCGGGTGAGGTTGGTTTAAATTTCTTGAGAGCCATTATTCCTTAGATATTGCTGTAAAAATCTATTGATTCGCCTTTAGCTAATGTGATGATAGCCTTTTTAAATGAATTGGTCTTGCCTGAAAGAACACCGGCTTTTGTAAAGCGCGATTTCCGTTTACCAGCGTATGTCATTGTGTTGACGTCTTCAACTTCAACGTTATACAAATCTTTCACAGCTTTTTTAATCTGCAATTTATTTGCACGTTTGTCAACTACAAAGCCATAACGTCCCAGTTTTTCGCCAAGGGCTGTCATTTTTTCAGTAATGATTGGCTTGATGATGATACCCATCGCTAATTTATTTTAATGTTATTGCTAACGGTATTGATTAATTTTCAAACGATTTTTCAATTTCGCTTACAGAACTTACCAACAATATAAGATTCTGGGCATTGAGTATGTCGTAAGTATTAAGATCGCAGGCGCGGGTTACTTTTGCCCTTTTCAAATTACGCGACGAAAGCACTATATTTTGAATATTTTCGGGCAATACCATCAATGTTTTACGACCTTGAAGGTTTAACGCTGACAAAACTGAGGCAAACTCACGGGTTTTTGGAGTTTCAAAGTTGAAATCTTCAATAACCATAATGTTGTTATCTTTTACCTTGTAGGCCAAAGCTGAAAGACGCGCCAATTTTTTCAATTTTTTGTTCAGTTTGAAACTATAATCGCGTGGCTGAGGACCAAATGCACGAGCTCCTCCCCGGAATAAAGGTGATTTACGGCTACCTGCTCGCGCCCCACCAGTTCCTTTTTGCTTTTTCAGTTTCTTTGTGCTTCCACTCACCATTGATTTTTCGAGTGAAGCATGAGTGCCTTGACGCTGATTTGCAAGATACTGTTTGGTATCGAGGTAAATTGCGTGATCATTAGGAGTTACCTCGAAAATACTATCGCTGAGAGTAACTGTTTTGGCTGTTTTTTCGCCCTTGATGTTATATACTGTTAGCTCCATCTTTCAACAATTACATATGAACCACTAGCTCCTGGAATAGAACCTTTAATTACAAGCAGATTTTTTTCAGGTACAATTTTCATAATCTGCAAGTTTATCATCTTAACGCGATTGACTCCCATGTGGCCAGCCATGCGCATTCCCTTGAAAACTTTGCTTGGGTAGGAAGAAGCTCCAACTGAACCCGGTGCCCTAAGCCTGTTGTGCTGACCGTGGGTAGCACCACCAACACCCGAAAAACCATGACGGCGAACTACACCCTGAAAACCTTTACCAATTGTTGTTCCAACAACATCAATAAATTCACCTTCTTCAAAAATATCCACTTTTAAAATATCACCAAATGTTTTTTGATGATCAGCTTCAAAACGTGTAAATTCTTTAACAATCCGTTTAGGTGCAATCCCAGCCTTCTTAAAATGACCAATTTCAGCTTTGTTCGAGTGCTTTTCTTTCTTGTCCTCATACGCAAGCTGAATAGCTTCGTAACCGTCATTCTCCAAGGTCCTGACTTGGGTAACAAAGCAAGGACCAGCTTCGATAACCGTACATGCTACGTTTTTGCCATTGGCATCAAACAAGCTAGTCATTCCTATTTTTTTTCCGATAATTCCTGACATTATATCGAGATATTAATGTTTCTTATTTTATTCTTTCAATCCTAAACCTGATTAAGATTAGATTTTAATTTCTACTTCAACACCGCTTGGCAACTCAAGTTTCATAAGAGCGTCAATAGTTTTCGCAGTTGAACTGTAGATATCAAGCAACCTTTTGTAAGAACTCAACTCAAACTGTTCGCGCGACTTTTTGTTTACGAAAGTTGATTTAAGAACGGTATAAATCTTTTTATCAGTTGGAAGAGGAATTGGCCCGTTAACAATTGCACCGGTCAATTTTACCGTCTTCACGATCTTTTCGGCAGATTTGTCCACCAAATTATGATCGTACGATTTCAGCTTTATTCTAATCCTCTGGTTCACGTTGTAATCTTTATTACGTTATTATGACTGAATTTTTATCCTTTGATCTTGGCAATTACATCTTCGGCAATGAACTTTGGTACTTCCTGGTAATGTGAGAATTCCATACTTGAATTTCCCCTCCCGGATGTTACAGTCCTTAAACTTGTAACATATCCAAACATTTCCGACAACGGCACTTTAGCTTTGACAATCTGATATTTGATTTTGGCATCAATGTTTTCAACCACAGCCCTACGCTTGTTAAGGTCACCGGTTACATCACCAACATAATTATCAGGACAAACAACTTCTATTTTCATGATAGGCTCAAGCAGAACACTTTTAGCTTTGCGGGCAGCCTCTTTGAAACCAATTTTAGCACAGATTTCAAAAGCTAATGCATCGCTATCAACTGCGTGGAACGAACCATCAATTAATTTAACTTTCATGCTTTCTAGAGCAAATCCGGCCATTACGCCATTCGACATTGCAGCTTTAAAGCCTTTTTCAATAGGTCCGATAAATTCTTTTGGAATATTTCCGCCTTTTACTTCATTATCGAACTGAAGCCCTTTAAATTCAGAATCATCAGCAGGTCCAAGTTCAAAGATGATATCAGCGAATTTCCCTTTACCACCAGTTTGTTTTTTATAAACTTCGCGATGATGAACTGTAGCAGTAACAGCTTCACGGTAAGCTACTTGTGGTGCGCCTTGGTTTACTTCAAGTTTAAATTCCCTACGCAAACGGTCAGTCAGGATATCTAAGTGCAATTCGCCCATTCCAGATATAACGGTCTGACCAGTTTCCTGATCGGTACGAATCTTGAAGGTTGGATCTTCTTCAGCCAATTTTAATAGGGCAATATCAAGTTTGTCCAAATCATCCTGGGTACGTGGCTCAATAGCAACACTTATAACAGGCTCTGGGAAAGACATTGACTCCAAAATAATTGGATTTTTTTCATCACACAATGTATCGCCGGTACGAATTTGTTTAAATCCAACAGCGGCACCTATATCACCAGCTTCAATAAATTCCAAAGGAATTTGTTTGTTGGCGTGCATTTGCATTATGCGTGAAATACGCTCTTTCTTTCCGGTTGAGGCATTCAGTACATAACTTCCTGACTGAAGGGAACCTGAATATACCCTGAAGAAAGCTATACGACCTACAAATGGATCAGTTGCAATTTTGAAAGCCAAAGCGGCAAAAGGTTCATCTGAATCAATATGGCGAATTTCTTCTTTTTCTGTATCTGGATTTATACCAGTAACCGCTGGAACATCATAAGGATTAGGCAGATATAAACAAACAGCATCTAAAAGATTTTGAACGCCTTTGTTTTTAAACGCTGAACCACAAATTACCGGGGTAATCTTCATTTCGAGTGTAGCCTGACGAATAATGCGGCGCATTTCTTCCTCAGTTATTGAGTTATGGTCGTTAAAGAATTTCTCCAACAAAACATCATCCTCTTCGGCACAACCTTCAACGAGACGGGTACGATAAACGTCAACTATTTCGACCAAATCTTCAGGAACAGGTCCTTCGGAATAATGCATCCCCTTGGAATCATCATCCCAGATAATTGCCTTATTGCTAATCAAATCAACAATTCCTTGAAAAGTATCTTCGGAACCAATTGGAATTTGCAGTGGAACTGCATTTGCACCCAACTTTTCTTTAAGCTCGTCAATAACTGCAAAGAAATCAGCACCGGCGCGATCCATCTTGTTGATGAAACAAATACGTGGTACACTGTATTTATCAGCTTGTTTCCATACAGTTTCACTCTGTGGTTCAACACCACCAACTGCACAAAAAACAGCAACAGCTCCATCCAATACCCTAAGTGAACGTTCTACTTCAACAGTAAAATCAACGTGTCCCGGAGTATCTATAATATTTAAGCGGTAATCTTGCGATTCAAATTCCCAACTAACTGTAGTAGCAGCAGAGGTGATGGTAATTCCACGTTCCTGTTCCTGGATCATCCAGTCCATTGTAGCGGTACCATCATGTACTTCACCAAGCTTATAATTACGGCCGGTGTAATACAATATACGCTCCGTCGTCGTCGTTTTGCCGGCGTCGATATGGGCCATAATGCCTATGTTTCGCGTATATTTCAGTTTATCTGATGACATGTATTAACCTTCCTTTAAAAAACTTAAAATTAGAACCGGAAATGCGAGAAAGCTTTGTTAGCTTCTGCCATACGGTGTGTATCTTCTTTCTTTTTGAATGCTGAACCTTCTTCTTTGTAGGCTGCCATAATCTCACTGGCTAATTTAGAAGCCATTGATTTTTCGTGCCTACGACGTGAGTAGAGAATAAGGTTTTTCATTCCTATCGACTGTTTACGGCCTGGACGTATTTCAGATGGAATCTGAAAAGTAGCACCGCCAATACGACGGCTGCGAACCTCTACGTTAGGAGTAACATTAGCCAAGGCTTTTTTCCAGACTTCCAAACCGTCTTCTTTAAGTTTTTCAGTTACGAGTTCAATTGCGTCGTAAAAAATGTCGTAAGCGCAGTTTTTCTTTCCACGCTCCATCATATTGTTTACAAACTTGGTAACAACCTGTTCGTTGAACTTTGGATCAGGTAGTATGACGCGTTTTTTGGGTGATGATTTCCTCATTTTGAAATATCCTTATCGTTTCGACAATTCAATTATTTTTTCTTGCCTGCTACAGGTTTCTTAGCCAATGCACCTTTTTTTGGACGCTTTGTACCGTATTTTGATCGGCTTTGATTCCGGCCATCTACGCCAGATGTGTCTAAAGCTCCACGAATAATATGGTAACGTACACCTGGCAAATCTTTCACACGACCACCTCTGATCATTACGATTGAGTGCTCTTGTAAATTATGGCCTTCACCTGGGATATAAGCGTTTACTTCTTTACCATTTGTGAGACGAACCCTTGCTACTTTACGCATTGCAGAGTTAGGTTTCTTAGGTGTAGTTGTATAAACCCTTGTACAAACCCCGCGGCGCTGAGGACATGAATCCAATGCCGGTGATTTGCTCTTATCTGTCAGTTTTTGACGACCTTTACGAACCAGTTGTGCTATTGTAGGCATATTGAATCTATTGATTTTTCTGTTATTTCAGGTATTTTTTTCTAAAGGGCTGCAAAAGTAAAACTTAATTTTTGATTATCAATATGATAACCTAAATATATTTGTGTTATTTTTGACAGATTTTCGCAAATAGCAAAAAAAAATGCCCTTTGCAGATTTCTCCTACAATGGGCTTTCATCTTTAACTACGGGGTATAACTATGATAATAAGACGTTTAACACAAGAGGCTTTCGCAAAAGCTGCAAACAGTTTCCTGCCTACTTTATCGTGTTTTGAAACCTATATCGTCTTACTTTCTCAGGTTTCCCGGACTGTAAAAAACTTTAGTCCTTCGCTAATAAACGGTTGCATTATAAAAATCCTGCCGCTTTAGGAGGGTGCAAAGATACAACTTATTTATTACGTGCAACATTAAGCATAAAATAATTACCATATATTTATACACATACTTATTAATTATAGCTAATTAATTTAAAATGAATTGCTTGAACTGTTTTTACTAACATTCTCCTGATAAAGAAAATGCCGTAAGCCGTCAATTTTGGCAAAAAACAGGTTTTATAAGCGGTTTTTAAGTATCATTACCGTGCTGTCCAAGTCGGGAATTACAACTAATTGTTCAGGGATTTTAGCCGAAAACTCGTCAACTGCCTTCACAAGGCCTTCCCACTTTTCGTTATAATCGTGAATAATTATAACTCCCCCTTGTGAAAGCCTTGGGTAAAAATACTCAAGGCCAGCTTTGGTGGGGTTATACAAATCGGCATCCATGTTTACGAGGGCGAAATTGTATTCTTGAAGCCCAACAGCAGAATCGGGAAAATGGCCGGGATGCACTTTTATTTTATCCGTATTGCCCCCAATGTTTTTCAATACCTTATTAATAGAGGTATCGGCAAAGTCGTTTGATGAATAGGTGGCTGCCTTCCCGGTTTCAGGTTTCAGGTCTGCATTGGTAAACCCTTCGAATGTATCGAACAAATGAAACATCCGGCTTGAATCCATCAAATGTATCAGCCTTGCGCTTTCGCCTTTGTAAACACCAAGTTCGGCAAAATCGCCTTTTACATCCCTTTGTTTTAATCGTTGGACCTGAATCCAAAAATTGTAAAGCCTAACTTTATCGGGATAATTGCGTGATAGCTTTAGTAGTTCGTGGCTAATGTGGCCATCTTTGCGCGCTTTCTCCCAAACTGGAGGCTCGTAGGTTTCGCCGAAAAACATATCCCAAACATATTTGATCAAGAAAACCAATACGATAAGGATGATGGAAAAATTGAACAATTGGAATAAAGGAAGGTGCATGGCGGATTGGGTAAAAGCGTATGCAAAGTAACGGAAAAAACGTGAATAGGTGTTTGGGTTGTGTCTGCACACCCGCAGGGCGCCTGAAAGGTTACCCTTAATTCCTCGGGATCAAAAAGCAACAGCCCTCTTTGCAATTAAAAAGATGAGTCCAATCCGAAAAGTCTTTTTTCGCCACAAAGGCACAAAGCATCTAAGTTTCACTAAGTTTATTGCATTGAATGACAATGCTTTGTGAACCTTTGTGCCATTGTGTCTTAGTGGCGTTTCTTCAATTTTTGGTTATCGGATCGGACTTAAAGATACTTTTTGTATTTTTACAGCATGAATTTTCCCGAACCCGGATTATACCATATCTATAACAGAGGCAATAATAAACAGCCAATATTCTTTGGCGATAACGACTACGTGCATTTTGTTTTACTTTGCCAGAAATATATTGCTAATCGGTGCCAAATAATAGCATGGTGCCTTATGCCCAATCATTTTCATTTTATGGTTGAAGTAAATAATGTAAGTCTTGAACCAATTAAATGGGGAGGAAACCTTATGCCTTACATATCCAATGGGTTTCAATTACTGCAAAGCAGCTATTCCAAAAGGATTAATTTCAGGGAAAACAGGACAGGCAGTTTATTCCAACAAAAAACAAAATCAAAATTGCTTGAAACCAAAAACTATGCACTTACTACGTTTTGGTATTTGCATCAAAATCCAATGAAAGCTTCATTGGTCAAAAATATTTTGAATTGGGAGTACTCATCGTACAAGGAATATTGTGGCTTGCAAAGCGAAAATTTAAGTAATGTTGCTTTGGGCAAACAAATTTTAAACTTATCGGAAATAGATTTTAAGTCGGCAGAAATGATGGAATTAAGTGAAAAAGAAATAGAAAACATTTTTTTATAACTATTTGGCGTTTCAGCAAGTAAGTGTCAGACACCCTTTGGGTGTGCAGACACTATACTGACACCCGTTGGGTGTGCAGACACTAAAGCAAGGTCAGTGACACTAAAGCAAAGCACGCAGTTTTTTATACCCTTCGGCGCTTGCCCTTATTTTTGCGCCACATTTAAGTGTAACTAAATGGGTATCTTTTGTATAAGGCTCAATGGCAGCTATTTGCGACAAATTGATAATTGAACCTCGGTGGATACGAACAAAGTTATTATTTGGTAAATGTTCTTCAAAGAATTTCATTGTCTTTTCCTTCAGGTGATTGCCAAGTTCGGAATAAATCATCACATAATCGTCGGCTGACTCTATATACCAAATCCTATCAACAGGAATTACTGTTACTTTGGATCCCAAACGGGTTACGATCCGGTCCAAAATACCTCTTGTATCCTGGGCATTTTCTTTTAAAGCAACAACAGGGTTTTCAGTTGTTTTTTCAGCTGTTATTCTTGCCAAAGCTTTATTAACGGCATTTTCAAACCGTTCTTTGGAAAAAGGCTTGAGAAGATAGTCCACTGCATTTCTCTCAAATGCTTTGATCGCAAATTGATCGAAGGCGGTAGCAAAAATAATTGCCGGTGAATAATCGAGTACTTCCAGTAACTCAAAACCATCCAGTTTTGGCATCTGAATATCGAGAAACAGCAATTGCGGCTTATACTGTTGAATTTGCCTAAGCGCTTCGAAACCATCTCCACATTCGGCAACAATGTTCAACTGTTCAAAATCGGATGCATAGCGTCTTACAATTTCTCGGGCCAGGGGCTCATCATCGATTATTATTGTAGATATTGTAGTCATTGATGTTATTGTTTTTAAAATATTTTTTTTCGTAATTTTTATTCAACGACCTTGCCGGGTATGGTCAGTTCAACTTCAAAAACCTCATTTGATGAGCCAAATTTCAATAAATCGCTCCTTCCGTAAAGTGCCGACATGCGTTTGTTTACATTGTTCAACCCGGTGCCTGTGCCTTTTAAAGGAACTGCATCCGGATCGAAGTTGTTGGTGATGGAGACAATCAGTTTGGATCCCTTACATTCTGCCTTAAGTTTGATGGCACAAATGGTAAGCATTGTGTTTACACCATGCTTTACTGCATTTTCGAGCAATGGTTGAAGGATCATGGCTGGAAGCTGCATTTCACCACAGGCATTATCAATCTCCTTTTCAACTTTAAGCCGATCAGAAAAACGGACTTTTTCGATATCTAAATACAATCCTGCGTGGTAAAGTTCGTCTTGAAGGGTATTCATGGTTTCGGTGCCAAGACTCAAAGAGTGGCGCATAAACTCCGAAAGTTTGATAATCATATCCTGAGCAGCCTGTGGATTGGAAAGGGTTAGCGCACTCACAGAGTTCAGACTATTGAACAAAAAATGTGGCCTGATCTGCGATCGCAACATTGAAAGTTCGGCTTCGCGTAGCATAGCTGAAAGGGAAGCTTCGTGTTCGGCTTGTTCCTGCATTTCTTCGAAACTAAGGATAAGAAAATCAACCGAAATAAGCAGCGAATATATTAGTACGCCAATAATTATCTTTACTACCACCGAATCGAAAAGGAAACTCACATACTGGGCATTGCCATCAAACAGGGTTCTGAGGATTGAAAAGGATAACAATTGCCAAATTACAATAGTAAAGGCACAAACTGTAATTTGATAGGTTAGGTTCTTGATAAAGCCCTTACTCTGTTTTCCCGAAAAACGGACCATATACCATAACCCTACCCCAAAAAGGGCAAAAATGGAATTAGAAACAATGCTGTCGGCAATAGCAACAATTAATTCCTGATTGTACAAACCATAAGATAACGCAAATTGGACAGCAGCAATTGCCATCCAAAATGCGAAATAATATAAGGTTAGGTTGCGGGCAAAAAATGATTTTTCCAAAGGGGGCGTGGGGATTGCGGATTGCGGATTGCGGATTGCGGACTGCGGATTGCGGATTGGGGATTGCGGATTGCGGATTGGGGATTGGGGATTGCGGATTGCGGATTGCGGATTTGCTTTTAAAAATTCTTCACTTCACCACCGCCAAAAATAGTTACCCCTTTTACGATAACAGTTTTATTGAGGTCAACTTGTGAAGAAATCCGTTTATCTGAATAACCGCCAAAGATATTAAAAACTTCAACCTTAACATTCCAGTCGGCAGGAACCAATAAGGTTGATCCTCCAAAAATAGATACAACTTCAATCACGGGCCTCTCCCCTACTGCAAATCCACAACGCGAAAGGTCAACCTTAGATCCTCCAAATGCTGCAACCAAGCGGCCACCTTTAAAATTAGATGTAACAACCTTACGTTCGCCACCGCCAAAAATGGCAACATCTTCAAAAAAGTCCTCACTGCCAACAGAATGGTTAAACATCCGTTGTTTGAAAATCCGTTTTTCGAAACGGGATGTGCCAAAAATCATCTTTAATCCTACCAAAATTATCAGAGCGGGAAAAAACAATTGCCATGTACTGAAAGGCATGTGGTAAAAGTTGACAAGCAAAAAGAAACTTCCTAAGCCAATTAATATCACACCCGACCAAAATGACTGCCGCCAGAAAATATTCACTGCCCCAATGGCAATCAAAAGCATTTCCCACGAAAAAACAATCCGGCTTACCGAGTGGGTCAAAAGCCCGGTATTGCTTGCAAGCAATAACAAACCTGCGGCAATTATTATAACACCAAGCCCGGATGCTCTTCCTTTTACTCCTCTTTCAATTACAACTTTATCTTCGTTGTTATCGGTTTTGTTGAAATTGTATTCCATGGTTATTAAATTTAGGTTGTTTTAAAATTTAGTTGTTTGTTTTAATGAGGCAAAAGTATGTTGGTAACAGATTAAATGAAAGAGCAAATCGGTGAATGGCGGTTTTTGTTTGGGGAATGAGGTAGTGGGCTGGAAGAATGGGAAAGCAAAAGCAAAAAGCGGACACAAAAACAAATTGTAATAAAAGGTTATGCAGGATTTTGTAAAATGAAACGGACAAATCAAGAAACCGCTTGCAAAGGAAAAAGGAAGTATCTTCGCGGAGAATTGTTAACAAAAGTATTTATGGCAACCATAGGGCGTTACAATGTGTTAAAAGTGTTGAGGGAAACCGGGAGCGGCTATTTTTTGGATGGTGGGGAACTTGGTGATATTTTGCTTCCGGGAAATAATGTACCATCGGCATTGGAAGTTGATGACCAAGTTGAGGTTTTTCTTTATTTCGATTCGGAAGACCGCATAATTGCCACTACCGATGACCCATATTGTGAAGTTGGCGAGTTTGCCCTGTTAGAAGTAATAGAAGTGAACGAGATTGGTGCATTCCTGTATTGGGGATTACAGAAAGACTTGCTTGTGCCTTTTAGGGAACAGAAAGTTAAAATGGAACCAGGAAGTTGGCATGTTGTTCATGTTTACATCGATGGACAAACCAACCGGATTGCAGCATCGGCAAAAGTGGATAAATTCCTTGGAATCGAGCCTTTGTCATTTAAACCTGGCGACGAAGTACCCCTTTTCATTTATGGGCCATGCCCATTAGGGTTCAATGCAATTATCAACAATACCCATTGGGGAATGCTTTATGGGAACGAGGTTTTTCAACCTTTGAATCGGGGCGAGCATATTAAAGGCTATATAAGTAAGGTACGCGAAGACGGAAAAATTGACCTCAGCTTGTACCCTGCGGGTTTCAAAAAAACTAAAACCTCGGCTGAACTCATTGTGGAATATTTGAAAAGGAATGACGGATATATGCCTCTTACCGATAAAAGTCCAGCCGATGCTATTTATGAAACATTTGGGATAAGCAAGAAAAATTTTAAAATGGCAGTTGGTGGGTTGTATAAAAATAAGGTGATTGAGATTGGGGAGAATGGGATAAGGATGATTCAGGAGATGGGGAAATAGGGGTTGGGTTTTGGGTGGTCATTCGGTGGTCATTCAGTGGTTGATTGGTGGTCATTCGGTGGTTGATTGGTTGTCATTCGGTGGTCATTCGGTGGTTGATTCGTGGTCATTTGTGGTTGATTCGTGGTCATTTGTGGTCATTTTGTGGTAATGCGTGGTCATTTATAGTTGCTTTTCGTTATTTTTGAATGATGGGGGGTTGAAATGATGTTTTTTTGTTTGTTGATAATACTATAATTTGTTTTCTGATAATGGCTTTTTATAGTTTTGATTTTGAAACCAATCACAATACACCCTGTTAATAAAAAATCTTCGTATTGCATAGCCATAAGGTTTAAATTTGCGCCTTACAAAAACAGCCACATATCTTGAGCCACAATATACTTGACGAACTTAACGAATCGCAGCGCAAAGCGGTTGAACGCATTGAAGGTCCAATAATGGTGATTGCCGGCGCGGGTTCTGGCAAAACCCGCGTGTTGACTTACAGGGTTGCCCACCTTATCAGCAAAGGCGTTGACCCATTTAATATACTTTGCCTCACTTTTACCAACAAAGCTGCCCGCGAAATGAAGGACAGGATCGTAAAAATTGTTGGTGGCGAAGCCCGAAATGTTTGGATGGGGACTTTCCATTCCGTTTTTGCCCGCATTTTACGCATTGATGGGCATCTGCTTGGCTATCCCGCAAATTTCACCATTTACGATAGCGACGACAGTAAAAGCCTGATCCGCAATATTGTTAAAGAATTTGAACTCGATTCGAAAGAATATGCACCCAACAATGTGCTTTCGCGAATATCGGCTGCCAAATCGAACCTTATAACCCCTGAAGATTATAATAATAATGCAGAAATAATCGAACAAGACCGTCAAGCACGAAAACCTTCCATCGGGCAGATTTATACGCGGTACCAGGCACGGCTTTTCAAATCGGGAGCCATGGATTTCGATGATTTGCTATTCAATACCAACGTTTTGCTTCGCGACCACGCCGAAATCCTTTACAAGTACCAGGATAAATTTAGGTACATACTCGTTGATGAATATCAGGATACCAACTTTTCGCAGTACATTATTGTTAAAAAATTAGCTTCGCGATTCCTTAATATATGTGTTGTTGGCGACGATGCCCAGAGCATTTATGCTTTCCGTGGCGCAAACATCCAGAATATACTGAACTTCAGGAACGATTATCCTGAATACAAACTCTTTAAATTGGAGCAAAACTACCGCTCGACCCAAAACATTGTGAACGCGGCCAATAGCATTATTGCCAACAATAAAGACCAGATACAAAAGGAGGTTTGGACCGAAAACGAGATTGGCCAACCGATTAAAATCATCAAAGCAACGAGCGATACCGAAGAAGGCACCATGATTGCCAACGGGGTTTTCGAAACCAAAATGAACGAACAACTCCGCAACGATGCTTTTGCCATTCTTTACCGTACCAATGCCCAATCGCGTTCCATCGAGGAGGCTTTGCGCAGGCTGAACATCCCATACAGGATTTATGGTGGCTTATCGTTTTACAGCCGCAAGGAAATAAAGGATTTGCTTGCCTATTTCCGCCTCGCGGTAAACCCACTTGATGAAGAAGCATTGCGCCGCATCATCAATTATCCGCACCGTGGCATTGGCGAAACCACCATGCAAAAAATCACACTGCTTGCCGGGCAAGGCAACCTGCCCTTGTGGGATATAATTGCCAACCACTCCTCGTACCAATTAGGTTTAGGTGGAAGAACGGCAACTGCCATCAATAATTTTGTTACCATGATTTTGTCGTTTGGCACCCAAATGCAGACGCGCAACGCATTTGAAATGGCCGAATCCATTGCAAAAGCATCGGGAGTGATAAAGGATATTGATGAGGACAAAACTGTTGAAGGGCAAGCCCGAATGGATAATATTGAAGCCTTGTTGAATGCGGTTCAGGAATTTACAGAGCGTGAGCCGGGCCCCGGCGAAGAAACTGGCGAGGTGCGGCATTTGGATCTTTTTATGCAGGAAGTTTCGTTGCTTACCGATCAGGACAATACTGATAAAGAGGATACCGACCGCGTTTCGCTGATGACCATTCACCAGGCAAAAGGGCTTGAATTTCCGTATGTATATATTGCTGGCCTCGAAGAAAACCTTTTCCCATCGTTTATGGCAATAAACTCAAGGGCGGACCTGGAAGAAGAACGCCGCTTGTTTTATGTAGCCATTACCCGTGCCGAAAAACGTGCCACCATTTCGTATGCCGAAAGCCGCTACAAGTGGGGACAACTTACGCTTTCGGAACAAAGCCGTTTTATTGATGAAATTGACGAGCGCTTTGTTGAGCGCCCTGCCCGTGCTAAATGGAACCGACTGACCGAAGATTTGCAAACCAAACAAGTAAAATCGGCTTATACCCCAAAACCAGCCAAACCTGTGCAAGGCCAGCCAGCAAAGCCCAGCCCTCCCCCACCGGGAAACTTAAAAAAAGTTGGCAGTTATCAAAAAGATGCGCCTACAGAACCTTTGGCTGGAAACGACGATTATGATAAAATACAGGTAGGGATGACCGTTGAACACGGCTCTTTTGGAAGAGGGACAGTACAAAGCGTTGAAGGCTCAGGGCCAAACAAAAAGGCGACCGTAGCTTTTGAAAGTGTTGGGGTTAAGCAGCTTTTGTTGAGGTTTGCGAAGTTGAAGTATTAAACTTTGAGTCCGCTCCGAAAACCCTTAAAAAAAGAAAACCACAGAGGCACAGAGGACACAGAGGCACACAGAGTGTTGTTAATCAGTACTATAAACTTTGTGAACTTAGCGAAGCGGTATCACGAATTCCTTTTAAAACAAGCAATTATGAGTACACTTAGAGGTTTTGTGCCTTTGTGGCAAAAAAAGACTTGTCGGATTGGACTCAACTTTGGCTATAGTTTAATCAGTTTCTCCTGCCCCACCTGTAAATTAACCTTAAACAATTTCAAGAAGTACATCCCTTCCCGGTAATCACTTATATTGAAAGTAAATTTATTTTCGGCAACTTTCATTTCACTGATTTTAATGCCCGACAAAGAGAATATTTCCAACCTGTAATCTGGATTTTCTGAACCTGGAATTTCAACTGTCACTAGGTCGTTGGAAGGATTCGGATAGATTATAAGTCTGACTTGTTTAGTATCAGGTATTGAATTAGGGATAATCCATTTGGTTGTATCAAGCGGCTTTCCCCAGGTTTCGGAATCTTTTTTGAAATACACTAAATTGTAAAATGTAACATGTGTGTCATGATAAGAATTAGTGGAAGAATAGTAATAATACATTCCCCCGCATCCATCAATGTAAGATTTTGAAATGAACGAAGATTCCACATATTGTTTAAGCATCCCAACCAGGGTATCGGAACAAAAAGAATAAGGCATGTAGGTGTTTGTCTTGTTCTTCACTCTGCGTGAATTATACGATGAGCCCCGGTACTGAATGAAAGAACTAACTGATTTTAGAGTTCCTGATGTATCAAAACAAAATCCGGTCTGCTCGGGGAAATTATCAAAACCTGAGCATGCATCAGGATGTGTTGAGTAGGTTCTTGTAATAGTATCTTTACCATAAATGTGCTTCCCATCCGGTTGCCCGTTATAATAGTGATAAAACCTGCTGAATGTAAAGGTAATTGAGTTGTGATCTGGACTCCAGGCTGAATCAATCACTACGCTGATCGTTTCAGTTTTAGGAGGGGAATAATGCGGATCGCTGCCACCCTCAACCGTATGAAATACATCTCCGGGAGCTATCATATATACTTCGTTCAGGTTCAGATTATGCTCTCCTTTATACGATCCTGCGGTCTCCATACCAGCCAGCAAATGAACCGGACTATATAACGGATAACCGGCAGAATAGTTAGGAAATGAATAAAAATCATACAAAGTAATCATGCCAAAGTGCTTGCTCAATACAAAAATCTGGCTATTCATTGGGTGCGTTAAAAGCTTCCCGGTATTGCTTTTTGCCTGGAATGAAATATATTTTACCGAATCCGCTTCCCCGAGTATCGACTTAACATCCATCGAAGCTACAGTAGCATAAAGCAATGAGGTATCCGATAATCCACAGCATATCCAGGACTGACCGGACTGCCTGAGGGTACTTATCCTGATTCCCTGTCCGGCGGAATTGAAAAAGAAATTTTCGCCTCCAAGCTCCGACATGGCGACGCCCATCCTGGAAGGTCCGTAAGCATCGAAACAGGATTCATACCCGTGAGGATAATTGTTTATTTCGCTGATTTTCCTGATCTGGTGAAAACCATAATGATAGTTCCAGCCCTGGTACACTCTCACCGAATCAATATGTACCATCCATGCTGTATGTTGTGTATTTTGATTCAAGGTTGAAGTATCAACAAAAGTAGCAGTAACACCTACGCGGACGCACTGCCAGTCCTGAGCCTGGATTTGTAAAGGAATCAATACAATCATCAACATTAAAAACCTATATGTGATATTCATAACGAATGGAATTAATTAAACATACCATATAGACACTTGAAAACCGTTTTACCCCTACAAGAAATATAAAAATACTTTCGATTCTCGGGATTTTTTTTAAACAGATTAGCTTAACACCTGATATACAGCCTTTTTCGCCATCAAGCTCAAAATCAAACCTCTTGCACCCATAAACAGCATTATGGCAAGCCAAAGTCCGTTGTTGCCTAAAATTGGCTGGAACAAATAATACGCCGGAAGGAAAATGAGTAAAGTTATAACCAACATACTGTTGCGCATGGCTTTTGAGGCAGTTGCCCCCACATAAATCCCATCCCAAATAAAAGCCGAAAAAGTGATTATTGGAACCAAAACCACCCAAAACATATAAGGCTTTGCAGCCATGATGATATTGGGGTTATTAGTCAATAATTTCAGGATGAAACCACCAGCAAAAAGGTAAACCAATGTAAATACCCCGGCAATTGCAGCGCCCCACACGAAAAGCCTTCGGATAACTTTTTTCAGCATTCCGTTGTCGGCCGAACCAATGTACTTTCCGGCCAAGGCTTCGGCAGCATACGCGAAACCATCAACAAAATAAGAGAAAAAGTAAAAAAACTGGAAAAGCAATGTGTTAACGGCCAGTATGGTATCGCTTGTGTTTGCCGACTGTGTGGTAAAAAACGAAAGCGTAAAAATGAGGCAGAGCGTCCGGATAAAAATATCTTTGTTAACATGGATAAAGCGGAGGAAAGCTAAACGGCTTAAAGCATCGGCCACGACAACCTTTTTACCGATTTTTCGCCAGTAGAAGGATAAAAGATAAATCCCAAGCAACAATCCCCCATACTGACTGATCACATTGGCCCAGGCCACACCATTGCTACCCATCGCTAATACTTTGATAAACAATAGGCTAAGCAAAACATTCAGCAAGTTTACACTTATGGCCAAAACCATTGGCAATTTTGCATTCTGCATACCTATAAACCAGCCAATAACTGCGTAGATAAACAAGGTGGCAGGAGCTGCATAAATGCGGATTGTAAAATACTGATATGCCAATGATTCCACTTGTGCGCTACCATCAACAAGCTGGAAAGCAACCCAGCCCAGCGGCCATTGCAACACTATAAGCAAAATACCGGCACCGAAAGCAGTTAACACCGAACGGATAAGGATATTGCCAGTTTCGGCAAGGTTGCGTTGCCCAAAAGCTTGCGCCGTGAAACCGCTTGTGCCCATGCGCAGGAAACCAAATGCCCAGAATATAAAACTGAATATCATCCCGCCCAAAGCAACCGCACCAACATATTTTTCGGAGCCTAAATGACCCATCAGCCCAAGATCGACCATGGCCAACAATGGTATGGTAATATTGGAAACAATATTCGGGATAGCCAGGCGGAGGATTCGGGAATTTAACAACTTTTGGTTTTTGGAAAATGCAAAGATGCAGGTTTTTATTTTAGGCAAAAAAATGATTCAGCTAAAATGCAGAAACTTATGAACGAAAATAATATTACCTTTGGCACCAGATTTAAAAACAAATACTTTCCGAGCATTATTTTTATTGATTAAAAGGAATCCGGCAGACAGGCGCAGAAATCAGCCTTACCACAACACTTTCAGAAACTACATTTTTTAGTACTTATATATCAACTTAGCCTTCAGGCAAACATGCAAAGCATTAACACGATGGAATACAACACCACACGCGGCCCAATGAAAATTTCGGAATATGGCCGGAATATCCAAAACATGATCCTTTATATCGTTTCGCTTCCCGACAAGGAACAACGCAACCGTATGACAGGCACGCTTGTAAATATACTGGCAATTATGAACCCCGATATGCGCGACCAAGTTGATATCAGGCACAAACTTTACGATCACGTTCATCTGATGTCGGATTTTACCCTCGATATTGATTCGCCTTATCCAGTACCACCTCGCCCCGAAGAAGCGCCCGCACCAGAAATTATTCCATACACCCAGGAAAAAATCAAGCTTAGGCCTTATGGCAAGTACATGCAGCGTATGATTGAAAAAGCGGTTGAATACGAAGAAGGCGAAGAAAAAGATGCTTTGGTTAAGACTATTGCCAACAATTTGAAAAAAATGTATCTGAACTGGAACCGCGATTCGGTTAACGATGAATTGATACACGAGCATTTAAGCTTGCTTTCGGGAACAAAACTCAAACTCCGCGACGAAGACCGACTGCACTCAACAGTTGATATCCTAAAGGCAAACAAGCAAGTGGCCGAAAAACAAAAAACAACAACTTTTAAACGCCATAAATTCCCAGGAAAGAAAACAGAAAATGTTGGTAGGAAAAAGAATTTTGGGAAGTAGGGTGTTAGGCGGTTAGGCTATTAGACTTTTAGGCTGTAAGGTTGTAAGGTTGTAAGGCTGTAAGGCTGTGGAAACGCAGCTTTCAACTTGGTGTTTTTGGGAAATGTATTATTGCAATAATGCTGAGTCCACTCCGAAAAGACTTTTTTTGCCACAAAGGCTCAAAGCCTCTAAGTTTCACGAAGTTTATACCACTCAATAACAATGCTTTGTGAGCCTTTGTGTCGTGGTGACTTAGTGGCGTTTATTCCTTTTTAGGGTTTTCGGAGTGGACTTAACCTTTGACCTTTGACTTTTTTCAGATTTAACCACTGATTGTGCGTATGTTACGCTATTGAAAGCGAAGTGATATTAGGATTTTTTTCATATCTATTTATTAAATATATTTCCTTGTTTTACCTAATTATGATATTTTTTATAAAGAAAATGTACCATAAGATAAATTATATATTACTTTTGTTGTTTAGGAAACAACCACCTGATTTCCAAATCCCCTAACCTTTCCCTAAATTTCTTAACAATTAAAAAAAGTGCTTATGAAAAAATTTACTCTAATAATTGCTTCTTTCGTCTTTGCAGCTTTTGTAGCTCAGGCGCAGGTTGAGCGCAACATGGTTGCCGTTGAAATTGGAACCGGTACTTGGTGTACTTATTGTCCGGGTGCAGCCATGGGAGCTGATGACCTAGTAGCCAACGGTAAACGCGTGGCTGTTGTTGAAAACCACAACGGAGATACCTATGTTACCCCCAATACAGACTGTAGGAATACCTATTACAACATTACCGGTTATCCTACCGCAAGGTTCGATGGAGGCAATGCAGTTGTTGGCGGAAGCCACACAGCAAGTATGTATTCGTCGTATTTGCCAAAATACAACATTTGCATCGCAATCCCTTCGCCCCTCACCATTGATTACACTGTAACCCGCAACGGGCAGCAGTTTTCCTTTAATTTTACCATCACTAAACTTGCTGCCTTACCTAACAACCAGGTAAAATTCCAGTTTGTAGCTACCCAGTCCGAAATTGCACAAGTTTGGCAAGGCCAAACCCATCTCAATTTCGTTAACCGTTTAAATCTTCCTGATTGTAGTGGAACTGCATTGGATTTTACAAGTTCTGATGTACAAACTGTAAGTATTGTTGCCAATATAGATCCAATGTGGCCAATGAAGGATATTGAATTTGTTGCTTTCGTACAGGATGATGCAACAAAGGCTATACACAATACCATACGCCCTGTAATGAGCGATTTTGGCGCAACCACACCAACCAACATTTGCCAGAACAACACAATTTCATTCGCCGATAATAGCGTTGGCCGCCCTGCCGAAGTAAGCTGGCTTTTCCCAGGTGGAAGCCCAAGCTCTTCAACAAGCGAAGCTCCTTCGATTTTATACCAGACCCCTGGTATTTACGATGTTATAATGATTACAAAAACGGGATTGGACACCGATTCGGTTGTTAAAGACGATTATGTAACAATCCGCCCAGGTGCCATAACAACAACCCCGGTTGGTAACACTTTAGTATGTACCAATAATTTGAACCAAACCACCGATTATACCACCGAAGGTGGCTTGCCAGGCACTACTTATATTTGGGAAATATACCCAGCAACAGGTGCTGGTACCATTATCAACAATGGTGCAAGCTGCACAATTCACTGGACACATAACTGGAACGGAACAGCTAGCCTTAGGGTTAGGGGCAGTAATGATTGCGGCTTAGGCCCATGGACAGAATACATGGATATTACATGTACTTCGTGTGTTGGAATAAATGAAAAAGAACAGGCACATCAGGTTTCCGTATTCCCTAACCCTGCATCAAAGGATATGACATTGAATATCAACACTGGTACAGCCGAAACATTGTCAGTAAAAATAATGAATGCTTTAGGAACAGTTGTGTATTCAAAAAACCTTACTACAACCGGAAAACTTAGTCATATTATAAATGTGAGTGGGTTTGCTGAAGGCATGTATTTCCTAAACGTAGAAGGCAAGAAATTGAATTCTTCACAAAAAATTACGATACAACACTAAACTAAAAAAAATATTTTAGAAAGCCTGTTTAACCGACAGGCTTTTTGTTTTATATTTGTAGCCGATAAAAATCAGTTAGTTAACCCCAAAATCAAACCAAACAAATACAAGAAAAATGAAGAAAACATTACTTTTAGTTGCCGTTCTTTTAGCTTCGGCGGGCCTGTATGCACAGGTATTGCTACAACAGGATTTTAGTGCAGGCCAAATGCCTCCTACAGGGTGGATGGTTTTTGGCAACCAGAGCAACTGGGCCATTTCGCAATCAAATACTGCCGGTGGGGTTATACCCGAAGGCAGGGTTAAAAGCACTCCTGCATTTAACGGCACCATGCGTTTTATTTCGCCACAAACCAACACAACCGGGCTTACCCAGGTTATTATTCAATTCAAACACATGTTTGATCATGTGGATGGGAATTCGGTAGCGTTCAATCTTAGTGTTGAAACCCGTGCTACTACCAGCGGTACCTGGCATCAGGTTTGGACCAAAGCGGCAACAACCGACATAAATTCGGAAACTGTAACCGCATTGGCAAACAACACCGATGTTGGTTCGGGAACATTCCAGTTTTGCCTTGTAGTTTCGGGTAGCAGCCAGAATTTTAAAGACTGGTTTTTCGATGATATTACCTTGCTCGACCCATTGAACAACGATGCTGCTATGGCAAGCATTGGCGTTCCGGGTATGTTTGTTGGAAGCCATGCCGTAAACGGAAAAATTGTTAATGTTGGCGAAACAGCAATAACATCTGCCAATGTAACTTGGGCACTCAACGATGGCGTTACACACACCACTGCATTAACAGGTTTAAACATATTAACAGGCAGCGAGTTTGCATTTACAAGTACGGATTCAATCAGCGGGGATCCTGGAGTATTTGATCTGAAAGTTTGGGTATCGAACCTAAATGGGAGCACGGTTGCCGATGATAACGCAGCAAACGATACTATGGTAAAAAGCATTTCGGTTCCTGACCACTTAGTTTACCGGAGGCCTATGTTCGAGGAGTTCACAAGCTCTACTTGTTCGCCATGTGCAAGTTTCAATAATTCAACCTTCAACCCATTTATCGCAGCCCATGGCAGTGAAATTACTTTGGTAAAGTATCAAATGAACTGGCCTGGCAGCGGCGACCCATATTACACAGCCGAAGGTGGTGTTAGAAGAACCTATTACGGTGTAAACGCAGTTCCCGACTTATACGTGGATGGAAAAGTATGTGCAACCAACACCACTGGCGTAAACAATGCTTTCAATGCATCAAAAGCTACCATGACCTATCTCGATATACAATCGGTACACGAAGTTCAAGGAAATAATGTAATAATTGATTGCAATTTAATCCCTTATGCAAATTACAGTGGGGTAACTGTACAGATTGCCGTTTTAGAAAAAAAGACCACCCAAAATGCAACAACCAATGGTGAAAACGAATTTCATAATGTAATGATGAAAATGGTTCCCGATGCAACAGGCTCAATGGTTTCGCTTACAGCCAACCAACCATATAACCTGAACTATACGGTAGATATGTCGGGTACCAATGTTGAAGAAATGGACGACCTGATAGTAGCCATTTTTGTTCAGGCATCAAACAAGGAAATCCTGAACTCAAATTATTCGATCGAAACCGGCTCCATGATTGTCTCGATGACACCTGCAAATGGTTCGAACAACGTAAGCGTGTCAGCTCCGATGGTAATTACTTTCCACCAGCCAGTCCGCCTAAAAAACGGGTCTCCACTAACCAACAGCAATGTTGCTTCGGTGCTTACACTTAAAGAAGACAATGCCACTGGTACTGATGCAGGTTTCACTGCAACCGTGAATGCTGCAAAAACAGTTATTACCGTAACGCCAAGTCCTGATCTTAAATACAACCAGCAGTATTACCTGAAAATTGATACTCTCGAAAACAATTCAGGGATCAACACTTTGGCCCAATCATCAACATTTTCGACCGAACTCAGCACAGTTGGAACCAACAACCCACTGGCCAGCACCATCAATATTTATCCAAACCCGGCAACCGATAGAATTTATATCAAATCAAGTGATATATCTAAAATCAGCAGGGTTGAACTGTTGAATACAATTGGAAGCACAGTTCGAGTTATTGAAAATCCATCGAAAACCTCAAACGAGTTGTCGCTAAAAGTAACCGATCTTCCATCGGGTCTATACTTTGTAAGGGTTATCAGCAGTGGCAACATCCAAACCCTGCGCGTTTTGATTAACAGGTAACTAAAGGTACTTTTAAAACAAAAAGAAAAGGCTGTCAGGAAATTGACAGCCTTTTCTTTTTGACCACTTATTAGATTGCTATTATTGCTTCACTATTATTGGTTTATAAAAAACCTACATGCCCGAAAAATATAGTGTGGGTTAGACTTGATACGAAACTATTCATCCTGCATCCGAAATTAAGAAGAACATGTCGTTTAATTGAGTTAGGCTTTTTGGCTGTAGGCTTTTAGGGCAGTGTTATTCAAATAATGCTTGATATTGATGCACAATAACGCACAACAGGACGACCCCTAACACCCAAACCCCAAATTCCCAACACCTAAAAAAGTTAAGCCCATGAATTGTTACTCTGTATTCATTATCTTTTCACCACAAACTTTCTTGCAACAATACCATCCTTATATGCCAGGTGTAGAATGTACATCCCAGGTTTTAATAGGTTTAGGTTTATTTTTATGGTTTCCTTGCCCTGTTTTTCATATTTAAAATTTGCAGGTTTTCCATCCATTGCAATAATTTTCAACGAATTGATTTCTCCAAGATTATGATTGACAATCAGAAAATCATTTGCAGGATTGGGCAATAATGTAAGGTTCTTCCCTCTTGGCAGGTCAGGTTTACCTAATGTTATTGTGTCGAGAGTGGAAATCAACCATAAATCGGGGTCCAATTTTATCGAATCAATGGCAAAATCAAGGTTTGCCACGAACATTTGTCCGGAAAAAGTATTATCAAAAACCAATAAAGTATCCTTACCTTCACCATAAAACTTAACAGGAACAGGCATCTCGAAAAACAAAACAGAAGGATGCGATTGGCTCTGGTATATAGTTATTGAAGTTTGGTTTTCAGGTAATTGCCCTGCTTCTATAGTATAGATTGGGAATCCCTGGCCATAAAACCAATCGTCAAAAAACCCTGTAAGATCCTTTCCTGAAGTGGCTTCAATATGGTTCTTAAAATCGGAAGTACGCGCAAATCCATGTTTCAATTTCGGGTCGTTCAGGTAATTTTTCATGGCGTCAAAGAAAGCCTCATCACCAACCACCCAACGCAAGGTATGCAACAGCACCGCACCTTTGCTGTACGAAAGCCTCGAATCGAAAATCCGGCCTATAGTAGTCGTATCATCACAAAATACAGAACCACCTGGTTGAGTACATACGTAAGAGATATTGTTATTTTTCCAAATAGGCCAGTAATATCCATCAAACAGATGTTCGTAAGTAAGCCCAGTACAATAGGTTGCAAAACCCTCATTCAGCCAAATATCCTGCCACGAACCACAAGTTATCATATCGCCAAACCATTGGTGAGCCAGTTCGTGTGCAATAATTTCATGGTTAAAAGCTCCTTTCCCTAAAAAAGTCATGGTTTGGTGTTCCATACCACCACCCCAGCCAAATTGTGCGTGGCCATATTTCTCCGCACGAAAAGGGTAAGGAACAAAAAGGTTTTCGAAAAGTGCCAAGCTTGGAAGTACAGTTTTGGCATTTTCGCGCAGAATCAACGAGTCTTCAGGATAAACATAATTTAAAATCTGCAATGAATCGTTGCCTGTGATATAATAATCCGAAAAACGCGCATAATTGGTCGAAGCTATTGCAATAAGGTAAGATACAATTGGATAGCGATGTTTCCAATGTGCAAGCGTAAAATTAGCCCCAAATGGCGTTTCGCTCAGTAAAACCCCATTGCTTGCCACGTGGTTCCCTTTAGGCGTAACCACAAACACATCAATGGAATCGATTTTATCGGTAAGGTCGTTTTTTGAAGGCCACCAGTCGGAAGCGCCATACGGCTCCGAAAGCGTCCACATGCCCGGAGCACCAGCATGAACCTCGGTACCAAAGGATCCGAAGCCACTAACCGTTGGGTTTCCATGGTAATAAACAGTTACCGAATCTAATGTGCCTACATCTGTAATTTCGCCAAAAGGCACTGTAACAATATTTCCTGTATGATTTGCGCTATACATAAATCCATGGTGTGAAGCTGAATCGGCTGACATGGATGCATTAAGCTCAAACTGTATGCTTGTCATGAAAGGTTGGGTAGCAACAAAATACGAAGTAACCGCACCACGGATATGGGTTTGAGCAGGATCGGCAAACCAGTAAAACCTATGATATTTCAAATCGTAATTGTTTACAAGTAAAGTTTCATGAGGTTTTAATAGTTTCTGTTGGACTTGGTTTTCGCTGTATGAAATTTTAGTTAGGTTGTTTATCGAAGGCTCTTGTTGGGCAAACAAGTTTGAAAGGTTACCTAAAAATACGAGAAGGGTTAAAATATGGCTGATATGGGTTTTCATGGTTGAAGTGTTATAATTTCAGGATGTAAAGATACTGTAAATGGGTAGAATTTAGGATATAAACGATATTTCAAATTTCAGGAAAACAACATGGATGAAATAGCTTAATGATTGCGCAGCAAATCTGTTAAAAGCCCGAAGTGCAGAAAATAAACCTATCACCCCAAATTTTTCCCATCTTTGCAAAAGCAAAAACTGAATAAATATGCCAGTAGGCCAGCAAAGTTATTTCCAACAAATACTCAAGTTTTTTATTCCTGCAAGTATGGTTTTATATGCCATATCATGTGCTACCATAGTTGCGCCAACGGGTGGACCAAAAGATATTACCCCGCCAATGATGTTAGGCTCACAACCTAAAAACCTTTCGACCAACTTTAAAGGGGATAAAATAACCATCAGTTTTGATGAATATGTTCAGTTAAAAACACCCGAAAAATTCCTGCTTATATCGCCACCATTGGGCAAAATGCCTGATATTAAAGCTAAAGGACGTTCGCTGCTACTCGAACTTGAAGATACGCTTCGCAGCAATACCACATATAATTTCTATTTTGGTGATGCCATAGTTGATAATACTGAAGGCAACCCGCTTACCAATTTTAATTTTGCTTTTTCGACCGGACCCGAAATTGATTCCCTGAGTTTATCGGGCAATGTTACGGATGCTTTTACCCGAATGCCTGTAAAAGGCGCACTTGTAATGCTTTATGATGACTTTACCGACTCAATACCAAAAAAGCAGATTCCAATGTATGTTTCGCGTACGCTCGAAAATGGAAGTTTCAGGCTTAACAGCCTAGCCTCGGGAAAATACCGTGCTATTGCCCTTGTTGATGGAAACAGCGATTATATGTATAACCTGCCTACTGAATATATCGGGTTTAGCTCCGATTCGGTTAAGCCTTTCTATAATGCAGCAAGCCAAAACGACACAAATGCAGTAAAACTACTTGAGGCTGACAGGAAAAATTTTATTTCCATTGATGTATTTCCGGAACCTGATTCAGCCCAACGAATACTCAAAAACTTTATAGCGGCTAATAACAGGCTTTCGATCATTTTTAGGTACAGCACAAACAAGCCAGCATTCCGTGCATTGAATATGCCTGATTCATTGCCTTGGTCAATTCTTGAATGGAACCAAACCAATGATACATTGAACGCATGGCTGATAAACAAACCAGATACACTCCATTTGGAGATATCGGATAAAGGTAACATCTTGGATACAATTTCACTTTCCACTGCAATGAAAACAAGCAACAAAGGCAGAAAAACAAGTACTTCTGAATCGTTGAAATACTCAGCCTCATTAAGTGGTGGGTTATTAGCTTACGATAAACCTCTTTTGCTTAGTTTTTCAAACCCGGTTAAATTGTATGATTTTAGCGCATTAAAACTAATTTGTAAAACGGAAAAAGACACAACCACACTTACCCCTACTGCCTACTTTGCCGATAGCAACCACCGTAAATTATTGATAACCCACAAATGGGATTCAAAAGCCGGATACGATTTATATATACCAAGAAATTCGTTCATAGATATTTACAGTGATTCGTGCGATTCGACCCACGTAGTGTTCCAAATGCGCGACATTGAAGAGTATGGGCGCTTTGCATTGGCACTAAAACGAAAAGATCAAAACTACCCGATAATCGTTCAGCTACTTTCAGAAAAAGGTTTGCCCTTAGCCGAACAGATTGTTACAAATGACAGAAAAATAGATTTTGGTTTGTTGCCGCCTGCAAAGTATGGGCTTAAGGCTATTATTGATTCGAATAAAAACGGAAGGTGGGATACCGGCGAATTTTTAAAGAAAATCCAGCCCGAAAAAGTGCTTGTTCACCCTAAATTATTTGAGGTGCGCACAAATTGGGAACTGGAGGAAACGTGGGATTTATAATCAGTAAACTATCCGGCAAGTAAAATATCAGGCTGTTTTACTGAGCTTCGTTACATTTATTGATACAAACTATTATATCGAGCAGGGTATTGTTTTTGAGCGTGTAATGAATTTGCTTTCCATCGCGTTTTGATGCGAGAATTCCTTTGCTTTTCAAAATATTAAGATGATGTGAAGCTGCGGCTTGCTCGATGCGCAGTGATTCATATATTTCAGTCACATTAAGTTTTTTGTTGTTATTGAGCAATTCGATGATGGCAATACGCATAGGATGAGCCATTGCACGAAGTTTACTTGCTGCTGCTTCAAGTTTTACAATGTCAAGTTTGTTAGATTCTGTCATTTTAATATATTTTTTGCAAAAGTATAAATAAATACATTATCCAATCGTAAATATGTAAAAATATTAATGTGTTTATTGCTTTTTACATAATAAAATCATAATCAGATTCATACATCATTTATTGCACTTATTACTACGAATGTAACGCAAAGCGGGCCATTCAAAAGCAATAAAAATCACAAAAACGCCTTATACTAGTCATTTTGAAAGAGCTCGGTAAAAGCAAATTTCAACCCATCAAAAAGTCCTTTGTCGCTAAGTTTCAATTCAGGGATAACCAGCAAAGCCATGAACGATAGTGTCATAAAAGGGGCTTTGAGCGGGCCACCCAAAGCAATCGCTTTTTTGTTGATGCGTTCATACTTTTCGGCCACATCGTATCCATTGGCCGAGGCCATTAAACCCGCAACTGGCAGAGGCAGGATATCGGTCTTACCTCCATCAATTACGGCAATCCCGCCCTTATTTTCAAAGAGGCTGTTAATTACAGAAACCATGTCTGCATCGCTTGTGCCAATACAGATAATATTATGGCTGTCGTGAGCAACCGTTGAAGCCATGGCTCCCCTTTTCAATCCAAAACCTGATATGAACCCGATTGCTGGTTTAGAAAATTCGTAACGGTTTATAACAGTGATTTTTAAAATATCATTTTCAATATCGCTTACCACTTTTCCATCCTCAATAAGCGGGTTTGTTAAAAAATTGCCAGTTACCAAATCGCCATCAACAGCACTAATTACTTTTAGCTTTCCCTTTCCAGCCTCAATTTCTAGATCGGATTTATTGATGGGCAGTGCTTTAAAACAGTTGGGCGACAAATAGTTTGAGGGCGTTATGAGCGACTTACCATATTCCGCAACCGTATTCCCATTTATAATTGTGCGGGTTACATTGAAATCGTTTAGGTTATTAACCAAAACAAGGTCGGCTGCATCGCCAATTTGTAACAATCCGGATGTAAGTTTATAGTGTTTTACAGGGTTTAAGGTACATGCCCTAAGAACTGCTATTGGGTCGTAGCCCATTTTTAAGGCGCGTTTTAAAAGCAAGTTGATATGTCCGGCAACAAGGTCGTCAGGGTGCTTGTCGTCGCTGCAAAACATCACTTTTTCAGGATGTGTGCCCAACAACGAAACCAATGCATCGAAATTGCGGGCAGCACTTCCTTCGCGAATCAAAATATGCATCCCGGAATTTATTTTTTCGAGTGCCTCGGCAATATTGGTACACTCGTGATCGGTTGTAATGCCGGAAGCAGCATATTTTATAATATTTTCGGAATCCAATCCCGGCGCATGGCCATCAATTGGTTTGTTGTATTTTTTTGCGTAAGCCAGTTTTTGATGCACTTCGGGGTCACCAAAAACTACTCCTGGAAAATTCATCATTTCCGAAAGGTAAAAAATGTCGTCCCTTTTCAGCAACGAATCAATTTGCTTAGCATCAATAACCGCCCCCGAAGATTCGAAACCGGTTGCAGGTACGCAGGAGGGTGCGCCAAAATGGAATTTGAAAGGGGTAAGTTTCCCGTTTTCTATCATAAAATCCACTCCATCCATACCCAACACATTGGCAATTTCATGAGGATCGGAAACCGTGGCTGTTGTGCCGTGTACCACCGCCAGCCGTGCAAACTCGGCTGGAACAAGCATCGAGCTTTCAATATGCACATGGGCATCTATCAAACCCGGAACAATAAACTGATTATCAACAGTTTCGCATTGCGTAACAGAGGCTATTTTACCATTGGCTATTTCAATTTTGCCTGGAAATATTGTACCGGCAACAACATCAACTATTTGCCCTGTGAGGGTGAAGTTTTTTTGCATACACGTATTGTTAATAATTGGTTTCCCAAAGACAAAAGTAAGTAATCTTCTCGAAAATCAGACCATGTTATACTTCATGTCAATACTTGCTTTTGAAGCACGGATAACGGTATAAAGCTGAAGAAAGACTTGAAACACATTAAAAAAACCTAAAAAACTCTAAAAGCCCTTCAGCATATCAAAATAACATTTAGCCGTGTTGCAGGAGGAAGAAAAAAGCGACCGTTGCATATTCATTGCAACAGTGCATAAATTTATCCCTCTTTCAAAACGGGAGGGAATTCCAGCATCATTATGACCCAGAATTCATATTCGAGCAGCATTTGTGCCGAACCTGGCCCAACGAAACGCTGTTTCACCGTACTGCCCTCAATTGTTCCGGTAAAGTCAATTTCAAAATAAACAGAAGCATTTATATTGTTGATGTAAACACCGGTAATTTCAAATTTATGCAGTGTAAACGATTCGTAAGCATCGCGGAAATTGTTATACCACTGGGATTCACTTGCTTCCCGTGTGAAAAATAGCGCATGATCTTCATGGTTTTTCCTGAAATAATCAGAAATTGCATCCTCACAATGGTTTCTAATGTCATAATCGTGGTTAGGATGGAACTCTTCGTAAATAAAGCACGACATCATCCCTTTTATGCGAATGTTGTCCATTTCGTGTTCAAAAAGCTCTTCAGTTATAAACCGGTAAATTTCACGCTCCTCCACATCGCAAATAGTGTCGAGTTGTATGTCGTTTTTGTGTAAAATGTCCATTATCCGATCTAATTCCGCACTGATTTTATCATCGGGTATGTCCTCAACTTTAATATAATCAGGTCTTTCGATAAAATCGTAAAGCAAAATAGTTTCGGTTTGGTGGAAGTTATTTTCAAACTCTTCAATATGCTTAAGAAACTCGTTTTCAATAGTTGGATCCAATGGCGTTTTGCCCGGGAATTCCGAAAAATGGGCGCCATGTTCGAGTATGAGCTTCATTTTTTTGAATTCGTTCTCCATACGGAGTTTGTCGAGTTCGTCGTCGTTGGTATTATCTAAAGGAGGCATGATTTTGTGGCTTTAAAGTATAATTTCAATTCAATATTTCCATAAAAAAGGACAGATTTTGCATTCTGGATTGGTTTGCCAATGCAAATGTAGTTTATTGGCGGTGCATGTTGCTTGGTTTGCACGAAAAGTTTCTTTGCTTCTGCATTTATGCTATCACTCTTTAAAGTCAAGCATATAGTTTTATCCTTTTTTTGCATTAGCGGAGCGATTTTTAACAGATTCACATACCCTCCTAAGCCTATATGTTATGGCGGCCCGGTGCTTGATATCCACAATCATTTCAGGGTAAAACCGTTAAATTTTATTCTTTTCAACAAAAACCGTCATGTTAAAAATGCTTCAAGTATTTTTGCAAAAAATCACTTTGCTATGATTACTTTCTTTGCTTCCATCCTTGCGCTCATAGTTGGTTATTTTGTTTATGGCCGCTTTATCGAAAAGGTTTTTGGTATCGATACCTCGAAGCAAACCCCCGCCCTAATACAACCCGATGGCGTTGATTATGTGCCTATTAGGTGGGGCAAGATATTCCTGATACAGTTCCTGAACATTGCAGGCCTTGGTCCAATTTTCGGGGCAATAGCTGGGGCTGTTTGGGGTCCGGTTGCTTTTGTATGGATTGTTTTTGGGGCGATTTTTGCCGGTGCGGTACACGATTTTATGTCGGGCATGATGTCGCTCCGCATGAATGGCCAAAGCATACACGGAATTGTTGGCAAATACATGGGAAACAATGTAAAGCAGTTTATGAGCCTTTTTACCGTTGCCATGATGGTATTGGTTGGTGCTGTTTTTATTATGGGGCCAGCCAAAATCCTTTCGGGACTAACAACGGGTTATTTTGATGTAACCGCTTGGGCAACAATAATTTTTATTTACTATGTTTTGGCCACCTTGTTGCCAATAGATAAGTTGATTGGCCGTATTTATCCTTTTTTCGGTTTTGCCATGCTTTTTATGGCAGTCGGTATTGGTGGCGCAATGATTGTAAACGGGTTGCCAATCCCCGAATTGGTGCCGGCAAATTTCGTGAACATGAATGCCGAGCCTGGCAAATTCCCAATATTTCCTATGTTGTTTGTTACCATTGCCTGTGGTGCGATTTCCGGGTTTCATTCCACGCAGTCGCCGCTTATGGCGCGATGCATCACAAACGAAAAATATGGCCGAAGGGTTTTTTATGGAGCTATGATCACCGAAGGCCTTGTTGCCCTGATTTGGGCCGCAGTTGGAATGAGTTTCTTTGGTGGTGTTAGGGAATTGAACGATGTATTAGCCGAACAAAAAGGAAATGCAGCCTGGGTAGTGAACGAAATTTCCAATACCTTGTTGGGCCGTTTTGGTGCGGTACTTGCTATTTTGGGTGTGGTTGCGGCCCCAATAACCTCTGGCGACACAGCTTTCAGGAGTGCTAGGCTAATTGTTGCCGATTTCTTTAAGTTCGACCAAAAAAGCATCAAGAACAGGCTAATACTAACAACCCCATTATTTGTCCTTGGATTTTTGCTCACCCAGGTCGATTTTTCAATAATATGGCGGTATATGGCTTGGTCGAACCAAACGCTTGCAACCATAGTGCTTTGGACAATTACCATTTACCTTGCCACTGAAC
>CAJAXK010000367.1 GCA_903946925.1 uncultured Bacteroidales bacterium
AGGGCGAAACCATCGTGGCAACGTCTTATTATCATGTTAGGGGGCGTAACGGTAAATGTGTTGTTGGCCATTGGTATTTATGTAGTTATGCTTTCGTGGTGGGGTGAACAATACCTGCCAAATTCAGAAGTAAAATACGGAATTACGGTTGATACTTTGGGCCAACAGTTAGGCTTGCGCAATGGTGACAAAATACTTTCGCTCGACAAAAAGCCTGTTGAGGATTTTTTCAAAATACCTTCGACACTGATTCTTGAAAACGTGCAGACCATTCAGGTGGAGCGTGATAACCAACAGATTGAAGTTACTGTGCCACAAAGTCTTGTGTCGGAATTAATCAAACATAAGAACCCTGAATTTATTAGTGTCCGCATTCCTTTCGAGGTAGCCGATTTTGCGCCAGGCTCAAATGCAAAAAGTGCTGGTATGCAGGTTAAAGATAAAATTATTGGCATTAACGGCCAAACAACCTTGTATTTTGATGAGTTTAAAACCATAGTACAGCAACACAAAAACGAGAAAGTAAATGTTACTGTTTTGCGTGGTGTTGATTCGGTTCAACTTGCTGTGCAGGTTTCGGATAGGGGTTTGATAGGTGTAGCACCAAAATCCCCCACCGCATATTTCACTTTTAAAGAATACAATTACAATATTTTACAGGCAATACCGGCAGGCACCGCAAAGGCTTACGAAAAAACTGCCGACTACCTCAAATCCTTGAAACTTCTTTTTAAACCTGAAGCTAAAGCTTATGAATCGGTTGGTGGTTTTATTACCATTGGAAGCATTTTTCCATCGGTTTGGGATTGGGAAGCTTTCTGGGGCTTAACAGCATTCCTCTCGCTGATGCTGGCAGTACTCAATATTCTGCCGATTCCAGCACTCGACGGCGGGCATGTAATGTTTTTGATGTACGAAATCATCACTGGGCGAAAACCAAGCGATAAATTTATGGAATATGCCCAAATTACAGGGATGGTATTGCTGTTTGCACTGCTTATTTTTGCTAATGGGAACGATATTATTAAACTTTTCAAGTAAAAGTGCTGAATATCAGATAGCTAATAAGAATATACTTTAAAACATTCATTTCCAAAAGGGTCGAAATCATTTGTTTCGGCCCTTTTTGCTTTTGCTTTTTACAACAGCCACAGTGCCCTGTTTTTCAAAAGCAAGGATATGGTTTGGTTTGCTGTGCCGGATATTTTGTGAGGAATCGACTTCTTGTCCAAAATATGGATTGATTGTCAAGGTCAGCGTTTTACTCAATAATCCTTGCACTTTTGGCCTTACCTGTCATAATCCCATGAAAAAAGGCTGCTGTTTTGGGCATGGAAATTTCAGGGCCAAACTTTTTAGGCGGATGGCCTCCGCCCTGTTCGAGCATTAATACAGTAGGGCAGTTCAAAGCCTGCAATTGCCTATTGATGCAAACCGAACCAAATGCGGGAACCTTATGGCAATCAAGGAAATAACCGTTATCAACCGGGACTAAATTATCATAAGTTCCGTGAAAACTTATGGTTGGGATTGCGTGGTATTGGGTTATAAGGTTTGAATCGGAAATACAGCCCCATTTGTTGCAAATCCCTTTTATTTTGTAGCTGTTAGAAAGTTCATATCCTGGATTCTGAAGTTTCCCGAGCCTTTCAACCAGATCAGGATGCTTCAATTCCATATCAGAATCAGTCATATAACTGCTATTCAAAGCAATAGCTGCACCTGCACTTTCGCCGCCAATAAAAATCCATTCAAGGTCAATATTGTATTTCGAAGCATTTAATTTTAAAAAACGCAAAGCTGCATTTGCATCCTGCACGCCGCGGTATTGGGCCTGTTCAAGGGTATTGGTGTCGCCGGCACAACCTACAGTTTCGCGCCAACCCATCCGGTAATTCATATTGGCCACAACAAAACCGGAATCAGCCAATATTTTGCTGCAATCCTTCACCCAATCTTTATCCCCGATTTGGTAGCCACCTCCATGAATAAACAAAACAACAGGAAAAATTTGATTTAGTGATGTCTTTTGAGGTAGATAAATATCGAGCAATAGCGATTCAGGCTGTCCAGTTGTATCTGTACTTACAGCATATTCCACATTCGAAACCACAGTTTTTTCTATTAGGATAACTTCCGTATCATCTATATCTGCTGAACATCCCACAAGGAATAAACTCGAAAACAACAAACCTATAAAGACTTGAAGAATCTTTTGAAATAAATGTATGTTACTGACTAACAAATATTAATGATTTATTTTTAATTGGTTTAGAAATAGGAAAGTATTTTGATGTTTTTTGTTTACAGAAACCCTCAAAATTAGTCTTTTACCTTTTCGCTCAACGACTTAAAACCTTTTCCCAAAATCTCGTAGGCATCGAGCACGGCAATAAAAGCCTCGGGGTCAATACGGTGTACATATTCTTCGAGCATATAAAGTTCGCGGGGGTTCACAACAGTGAAAATTATTTGCTTGGCATCGTGTTTGTACATGCCTTCGCCGTGTAAAAAAGTGCCGCCGCGTTTCAGGTCGCCAATAATGCTGTCGCGGATTTGCTCATGCTTTTCCGAGATGATAAACAAGGTTTTGTCGTACGAAAACCCATGCATGGCGGTATCAATCACCCTTCCCAATACAAATATGGTGATCCAACTGAACAAAGGGATGCGCCAATCGCCAAAAGCAACATAACTCAACAGAACAATCGCCGAATCAACCATCATCATCAATTGGCCTAAAGGCAAGCGGGTGTATTTCTGCAAAATCATGGCAATTACATCCGAACCTCCGCTTGTGGCTTTGGCTTTAAAAGTAAATGCAACACCAATCCCGATAAACAGTCCACCAAAAATACATGAAACCAAAGTTTCGCCCGGCACTAAAGGCGCCGACCCATAGAAATAGGATAAAGCATCCACATAAATTGAAGTTAATACAAATGCCACAACCGTTTTTGCCCCAAATTTCGGTCCCAACAGTTTTATTCCAATAAGTGTGAGTGGAATATTGAAAGCTAATGCGGTTAAACCGATTGGAGTGCCAAGCAAATGGTGCAACATAATGGCAATACCATAAATACCTCCTGGCACAATCTTATTCGGACTAATAAACAACACATATCCAACAGCAACCAAAAAAGTTCCCACTGCAATCAGCAAATAGGATTTGAACCATTTGGCTGAAAAGAGTTTTTCTTTTTGAAAAAATGATGTTCCTGGCATGTTAGTTTGTGGATGTTGGATGTTGGATTGCGGATGGCGGATGTTGAATGGCAGATTGAGTTCCCCTAACCCCCAAACCCTAAAGCCTAAACCCTTCCTTTAATCTTCCAGTTTTTCTTTCAGCGATTTAAACCCTTCCCCAAGTATTTCGTTGGCTTCAAGCACGGTAAGGAAAGCTGTTGGGTCAATTTCGTGGATATATTCTTCCAATAAAGCCATTTCCCTACGGTTCACAACGGTAAAAATAATGGTTTTATCCGATCCGTTGTACATTCCTTTTCCTGGGATATAAGTGCCGCCACGATGAAGGTCGTTAATAATGCGGTCGCGGATTTCGGTAAATTTATCGGAAATAATGAACAAGGTCTTGTCAACGCTCATGCCTTGCAGCACAATATCAATAGTTTTGCCGGTAACATAAATTACGATCCACGAATACAGTGGGATTTTCCAATCGGCAAAAACAAGCAATCCGATCAGCACAATGGCCGAATCAACATAAATCATAAGTTGTCCGAGTGGAAGACGGGTATATTTGGCAATAATCATGGCAACTATATCCGAACCTCCGGAAGTTGCCTTTGATTTAAAAATCAGCCCCAACCCCAAACCTACTAATACGCCACCAAAAATGGATGATAATAAAGCGTCGCCAGCAACTAAAGGGGCTTCGCCGAAAAAATAGGTAATCAAATCCATAAAAACCGAAGTGAGCACAAAGCCTACAACCGTTTTTACCCCAAAGCGTGGCCCCAATATTTTTATCCCTATAATAGTAAGCGGAATATTGAGGATTAAACCCATTAAGCCAATTGGGAAACCCGAAGGTGCCCACGAAAATATTCCCTCGGTCATATAGTGGATTACAATGGCGATGCCATACACCCCACCGGGAACTATTTTATAAGGCGAAATAAAAAAAGCAAAGCCTGCAGCTAATATTATCGAGCCGATAACAATAAGGCTATAGCTGGCAAACCATTTTTTTGAAAATACTTTTTCGGGCCGAAAATCCATAAAATCAACAATTTAAGTAATTAATCCGATTCGTTTTTTGAGGGTGCAAATTTCGTTAGATATTTCGGGATACCACCATGATTATAAAAATATTTATTTCTTTTTTAGTAACCATCCAAATACCAATTACCCCTTTTTGCTAAGGTATTGCCCTTATAGTACATTTGTTTTGAAAAACACTTGTTTCGGCACTTGTTCGGCTGAGTTACGCCGAAGCAGAAACACAACGCTCAGTGGCTAACACTTGAAAGCTGTATGCACCAATTTTCCCCGTTTTTGGTATAGATTCCGTTCATGGGATTAAAAAATTGGGCAATCAACCGTTTCTGGAAAACAAAACCGGCTGATTGCCCAATAAAAATTTGCAGGATGCGATAAACTTAGCCTCGTAGCGGCTTACATTTCCGGTTCAATTTTAAACGCGTTAAAAATTTTATCGACCCCTACCTGGGTTGCGCCATGGTATGTTGCATCCATTATGTCGGCATCAGTCCAGCCAAGGTTTTTAAGCACATCAACATCAGTCTGTTGTATTGAATTTGAATCCCGCACAACTTTCAGGATAAACAGTAAAAGTGCAATTTCTTTTTCTTCGAGCGGTGCTTTCGAAGGATCGAGTTTTATTTCATTCAACATTTCGGGCAAAACCCCATATTGAAGCAAAATGCCTGAATTCATGCCAACGCAATATTTGCATTGTTCGGTTTCCGAAACCAGCAAGCGTATAAATGCCAAAAGCTTTCCACTCAAGGTTTTGTGGCGCATGTAGTAGCCCAGGTTGTTAAATTGCTTATCGAGAACATACTCGCTTGGGCTAAATATTTTGAATGCATTAGGCACGAAACCAATGGTGTTTGTCATAGTTTCGTAAATTTCGGCAATGCGCCCGGTTGCTTCTTCCTTCTCAATTAATTTTAGTAGTGACATATTGTTTGTTTTTTAGAAAATTATAACACGGATATACCTGAAATGTTTCACATATATACATAGAAGTTTTGGGATATTGGGCTTAATAAAATGCAAAAGGCTGCTTATCATAATAATAAGCAGCCTTTTGCAAGATTCCTTTATTGATTATTTAATGCCACTGATAAATTTGTAAGTTAACAGGGTATAAATAAGTTTGGCTGTCAGGTAATCAGGAGCCTTATTGTCTTTATTTGGAACAAGTTCGGTAATGTCGAAGCCAACAATGTTTACCTGTTCGCTAATTTTTTTCAGTATATTGATAATGTCAAACCAGTTCATTCCACCAGGTTCAGGGGTTCCAGTTGAAGACATGATAGATGGGTTTAACACATCGAGGTCGATGGTTATATATACATTGCGGCTGAGTTTGTTCAGCAGTTCGTACATCCAGGTTGACTGGTCGTAAATTTGCATAGCATAAAATACGCGGTCGGGTTTTATGTCTTCGCGTTCGGCTGCACTCATGCTGCGTATCCCAACTTGAACAACCGGTGCAAGTTCCGAAGCTCGTGCCATTACGCACTGGTGGTTGTATTTTGATCCATTCAATTCGTCCCTGATATCGGCATGTGCATCGAACTGCAAAATGGTCAAATCGCTGAAATGTTCGCTTGCTGCCCTAAAAGCACCGATACTTACCGAATGTTCGCCCCCTAAAATTACAGGGAATTTTTTCTTTTTAAACAAAGCTTTTGTCCTTGAGTAAACTTCTTCAACCATGGCTTCTGGAGAGGAAGCTTCAGTAACAGGCTCAGCGGTATGTATGCCAAGTTTATGCACCTCGCTGTCGGTATCGATATCATACATTTCGAGGTTGTGCGAAGCTTCAATTATGGCTTTAGGCCCTTTTTCGGAGCCTTTGTTCCAGGTAGTTGTGCCGTCATAAGGCACCGGAACAATAACAATTTTTGAACTTTCGAACGAAGTCAATTCTTTGGGCAAATCGCCATACTGTTTCATAGGACTAATTAATTTGGCTCTATACCATTGTTTTTCAGTAACATGTAAAAAAGAAAAACAACAACATCCATTTCTGAAAGCATACTGTATTTGGAGCTTAAAAGCTAATATACAGATTGTTGGTAGAGAGTGAGGTTAAAATGCATTTTTTGTTTCAGAAATGCGAAAATACAACATTTTTAACACATGCAACATAATTCCTTATGAGAGCTACGGTTAAATGGTGTTTTTATATGATGATGATTTGTATTTGATGATAAGAGATAGCCTGAAAATAGTAATGTAAGGCAGTTATACAACAAAAGTATTGTTTTGCCGCTTTTCTTATCCGAAAGTAAGAATGACAGCACAAATACAAAAAGAGTATGTTTAATGACTTGGATTAATTCAAAATTAACGAATTGCGAATTGCGATGTATGGTTTATTTTCAGCGAGTTATACTCGTAAATTGTAACTCGTAACTTGTAATTATTCTTAAAACCCGACTTTATATACAGGCCCAAATAACTAATTCATTTAAGTCGGATCAACGCTTCTCACGAAAGAAATCCTTCATTAATCCCGCACATTCGTCTGCCAGCACACCGCCTGAAATTTTTGTGCGAGGATGGGTTACCACAGGTGCAAACATGGAATAACCTCGTTTTACATCGGTTGCACCATATACTATTTTCCCAATTTGTGCCCAATAAGCGGCCCCGGCACACATTACACAAGGTTCTATGGTAACATATAAGGTGCAGTCTTCGAGGTATTTGCCACCAAGAAATCCCGAAGCGGAGGTAAAAGCTTGCATTTCGGCGTGAGCGGTTACATCGTTGAGTTGTTCTGTCAGATTGTGGGCACGGGCAATTATACGGTTATTACAAACAATTACTGCGCCTATTGGAACCTCGTCCTTACGCAGGGCTTCGCGGGCTTCTTTCAATGCCTCACGCATAAACGATTCGTCGGAGAAAACTGTGAATTCCATTGTCATTGTTTATGTTAGGGCGTAAAAATTTGTAAAGCGTCCATTAAGTTACAAAAGTTTTTACAAAAGAGTAATCTTGTATTATTTAACCAATTGCGAATAAGTGGAGCAAAAAATGAAAGGAAAAATTTACAAAGAATTAATCCACAACATTCAGTTCATCAACCAAATAACGCGCCCCGGCATATTTATCCACAACAAAAAGCACATAGCGGATATCCACACAAATGGTGCGTTGCAGGTTAACATCGTATTTTATATCGCTGCTCATAGCTTCGGAATTGCCATCAAAAGCCAGCCCAATCAATTCGCCGTTACCGTTTATTACCGGGCTGCCCGAATTCCCACCTGTAATATCCTGGGTTGTGAGGAAACAAACATTCATAACCCCATTATTGGAATAAGGGCCAAAATCTTTTTTGTCGAATAATTCTTTAAGCTTTGGCGAAACTACAAATTCAGGGTTTGTTGGGTCTTCCTTTTCCATAACCCCTTGTAAAGTTGTTTTATAATCGGCAAACAGTGCATCGGCAGGTTTATACGGTTTTACACTGCCATACGTGAGGCGCATGGTGCTGTTGGCATCAGGATAAAAAACCGTTTCGGGGTTCATTTCACGCAAGCCAGCCAAATACAACCTTCGGGCTTTCGAAAATTTGTCTTCATCAGTCATCTGCGAAAGCCGGGCAATCATATAAGATCCTATAAATGAATTTGCTGCCACAACAGCCGGGTCTTTTTCGAGGGTTTTCCTTTTTGGATGATCAAGGTATTCCATTAGTCTCGCCTCTGAGGCAAAAACCGAACGATCGAAGAGGTTGTCAACGTATTTACCAATATCGCCTTTAAATTTCTTGTTTATTACGCTGTAGCAATCAGGTATATATTGTGGCGCAACGCTTTTGGCATAGAGTTCAAGCATTTTTTTCAACAAATCTTTTTCCAACTCAGGGTTGAAGGTTTTATAAAATTTGGTGGCTCTTTTTTTGCTGATACCCACCATTTCATCAAAATCCGTGGAATCGAACCTGCTGGTAAGTTCACCGGTTTGGAATGCAATATATAAAATACGGGCACCCATCAACAACTCGGAAGTATAAACAATTGCTTCGTTTGCGCGGCTTTGCGCAGCCGATTGATACACAGTCTCGAAATCGTTGATAATTGTACCATAAAGTGCATTTCTGTTCTCATCCTGGTTTGCCCAAGCTTGAAAATTATCTTCGATTTTCCGCTTGTCATCAAACACTTTCAGCCGCTGCAAGGCTTTGCTTTCCTGTAACGATTTTTTCCAGAAATTGCCTAAGTAAGCATAATCGCCTGCATAAGCAATTCGTGTGGCATCATCGGCATCCATGTATTTCTTCATAACATCCATTTTCGCCCGTTTGGCTTTTATGTCGGCAGGGTTGCTTTGGGTGAGTTTTTCTTCAATACCATACGAAGTCAGATAGCGGTCTGTAGCACCGGGATACCCGAGTATCATCGAGAAGTCGCCTTCCTTAACCCCGGCAACCGAAACAGGAAGGAAATATTTGGGTTGGTAAGGCAGATTTTCTTTGGAAAAAGCTGCAGGTTTTCCATCCTTATCCGAATAAACCCTGAGCAGGCAGAAGTCGCCGGTATGGCGTGGCCACATCCAGTTGTCGGTATCGCCACCAAATTTCCCTATTGACGAAGGTGGCGCGCCCACCATCCGCACGTCGTTAAAGGTTTCATATACAAACATATAAAACTCGTTTCCTTCGAACATGCTCTCAATCGAAACTTCGTAGCCCGATTCGGTTCCGGTTTCTTCAATAATGTTATCCGATTCCTTTTGTATTGCCAAACCTCTTTCGCCTTCATCCATTTCGGAAGTAACATTTGCCAAAACCCTGGCGGTAACATCTTCCATACGGATGAGGAACGAAACCGTTTTGCCCGGGATTGGCAATTCCTCTTCGGGGCGCATAGCCCAAAATCCATCGGTAAGGAAATCGCTACCAACCGAACTTTGCTCGGCAATAGCCTCATAACCACAATGATGGTTGGTTATCAACAAACCTTTTTGCGAAATGATGGAACCTGTGCAGCCACCATGGTCCAAGGCAACAATAGCATCTTTAACACAGGCCTGATTTACGCTGTATATTTGTTCGGAAGTGAGTTTTAAACCCATTTTTTGCATCGCGGCTGTATTGTATTTGCTGATCAGCATTGGGAGCCACATGCCTTCGTCGGCTTTGGATAACAGATTTGTAAAAACGATAAAAACCAGTAATAGGGAAATTTTTCTTGATTTCATTGGCAATACGATTGGTGTGTAAAACATCAGGTTGGAAATTGGTTGATAACGTATTTTCTGGTGGAGTATTATCTTAATTTGATTCGTGCTAAAAAAATAACCCTTCAACGGTCGGTAAGAACCACTTGAAGGGCTAATTTTCAAATCTCCAAATTTTTAGTCTCCGCCTAAAATCCTAAAAAAAGAAAACCACGGAGGCACGTAGGACACTGAGGCACACAGAGTGTTGTTGATCAGTGATATAGGCTTAGTGAAACTTAAAGGCTTTGTGCCTTTGTGGCGAAAAAGACTTGTCGGAGTGGACTAAATTTTCAAATCCCCAAATCCCCAAATCCCCAAATTTTCAAATTTTCAAATTCCCACATTTTCAAATTACTTCGACATCCTCTTCCTCTCATGTTCCTTGAGGTAGATTTTGCGCAGGCGCATGGATTTTGGTGTAATTTCCACCATTTCGTCAATCTGTATATATTCTAATGCTTCTTCCAAGGTAAATTTAACCGCCGGTGGCATGCGGACTGCTTCGTCCTTGGCAGTGGTGCGGAAGTTGGTCATCTGTTTGGCTTTGGTAATATTAACGCCAAGGTCGTTATCGCGCGAATTTTCTCCAACTATCTGTCCTTCATATATTTCATCGAAAGGTTCAACAAAAAACCGTCCGCGGTCGGTAAGTTTATCAATACTATATGCTGTTGCCATTCCTGTATCAATGCTTATCAAAACCCCGGCCAAGCGTTGCGGCAATGCACCTTTCCAGGGTTCGAAAGCTTTAAAACGGTGTGCCATGATTGCCTCGCCAGCGGTTGCGGTCAAAACAGCATTCCGTAGGCCGATTATCCCACGCGATGGAATAATAAATTCAAGGTGCATCAAATCGCCTTTTGGGTTCATGGCTAACATGTCGCCACGACGCTGGGTAACAAGGTCAATAACTTTTCCTGAAACTTCGAGCGGAGTGTCAACAATCAAAGTTTCGATCGGCTCGCATTTTACCCCATCAATTTCCTTTATAATAACCTGTGGCTGACCTACTTGAAGCTCATATCCTTCGCGGCGCATGGTTTCGATAAGTATGGAAAGGTGAAGGATTCCGCGCCCATAAACAATAAACTGATCGGATGAACCGGTTTCTTCCACGCGCAAGGCGAGGTTTTTCTCGGTTTCTTTTTTAAGCCTGTCGTTGAGGTGCCGCGAGGTAACAAATTTGCCTTCCTTACCAAAAAACGGTGAGTTGTTTATGGCAAATAACATGCTCATTGTTGGCTCGTCAATATGTATATCGGGCAGGCGTTCAGGTGTTTCGGGGTCGGTAACGGTGTCGCCAATATCAAAACCTTCGAGGCCAACCAATGCGCAAATATCACCGGAATGTACCGAATTTACCTTCACCCTGCCAAGCCCTGAAAATGAATATAATTCCTTTATCCTTGATTTTGTGATGCTTCCATCCCTTTTCAGAAGGGAAACGTTCATGCCTTCGTTTACGATACCACGCGAAACCCGTCCTATAGCAATACGCCCAACATACGAACTATAATCTAACGAGGTTATCTGCATCTGCAACGGCCCTTCCGGGATTGGTGCTTCGGGTATATATTTGATAATTGCATCGAGCAAAGGGAAAATATTATCGGTTTCCTCAAGCCAGGTGGTGTTCATCCAACCATGTTTGCTCGAACCGTAAATTGTTTGAAAATCAAGCTGTTCGTCGGAAGCTTCGAGGTTAAAGAAAAGTTCGTAAATCTGCTCATGCACTTCGTCGGGGCGGCAGTTTTCCTTGTCAACCTTGTTAATTACCACAATTGGCAACAACCCAAGTGCAAGGGCTTTTTGGGTAACGAACCTTGTTTGGGGCATTGGGCCTTCAAACGCATCAACCAAAAGCAGGACGCCATCGGCCATTTTTAAAACCCTTTCTACTTCGCCACCAAAATCGGCGTGGCCAGGGGTGTCAATAATATTTATTTTTACACCTTTATATTCAACCGAAACGTTTTTGGAGGTAATAGTAATGCCTCTTTCCCTTTCCAGGTCGTTGTTGTCGAGTATCAGTTCACCAATTTCCTGATTATCGCGGAATAAGTTACAACTGTGTAAAATCTTGTCAACCAGTGTGGTTTTGCCGTGATCGACGTGGGCAATAATGGCAATGTTACGGATACTTTGCATGTAAATGTTGCTTGTGAAAAAGTTTGCAAAGGTACTGTTTATTTGCAGATGATTTACATATATAGAAATCAATATTATTTAGATAGAGGTGAGGGTGTTGATGAGTATAGGCAATGTGCCAGAAAAATTATTTGGAAAGTTGTACTATGCTTAACTATTATTTTAACATTTTTTTAGAACGCTTGATAATATTCCTAATTTTGTGATTGCAACTTCGAGAATAATGTATCAAAGTGCCTGTTTAATAAAACATCGCCTTTTTAACATAAAGAATTATAATTGCCTGTCTGGAAACAATTTCGGATTGGGTTTTGCTTAACCAAAAACACTTTCACATGAAGAAAGTAATTACCATTTTTAGTTTTTTCCTTGTTTTTGCCACAGGGATATTTGCTCAAACACTAACAATTTCGGGTGTGGTAACTTCTGCCGACGATGGTGCCACCCTGCCCGGGGTTACCGTTTTGATAAAAGGAACTACACAAGGTTCCACCACCAACTTGGATGGGGCTTACAAAATTTCAGGTGTTTCTGCATCAACAGTCCTGGTGTTTAGTTTTATTGGCTTTACACCTGTCGAAATTGCAGTTGGGGCGCAGCAAACCATCAATGTTTCATTGAAAAGCGAAGCGCAAAACTTGCAAGAATTTGTTGTTACCGCTTTGGGCGTGAAAAGGGAGAAGCGCGAAATCGGTTATTCGTCCGAAAAAATTAATACCAACGAAATTACCCGTTCCAGTTCGCCAAATGTTATTGGTGCTTTGGCCGGGCGTTCGGCTGGCGTTTTGGTTTCGCAAGGCGATGGTGTTGATGGTGGCTCAACCCGAATAGTGATTAGGGGAAACAACAACCTGGCAAAAAACAACCAACCTTTGATTGTGGTTGACAACGTGCCGCTTGACAATGTTTCGGGTCAGAATAATGTTGGCCGTGGCGTGGATTGGGGAAACGGAATTTCGGATTTGAACGCTTTCGATATTGAGGATTATATTGTGCTGAAAGGCGGTGCAGCTTCTGCTTTGTATGGCGAACGTGGGGCCAATGGCGTTATCCTTATCACTACCAAGAGAGGGAAAAAACAAAGTGGTATAGGGATTACCTATAATTATAACTATAAGATAACCAATCCTTACCGTTACCGCGAAGTACAAAACAAATACGGTGCCGGCGGACCGATTACGTTGAGCGAACCAGGTTTTCCACTGGAGCCTGATGGGGTAACTTTATCGTATCCAGGTGTTTATGGCACCGATAAATTAGTCATAAACCAAGCCGGTGAAACCCGTACCACAGCCGAGGAATTTGGCTACTATGGTTCTGCTGTTTCGTGGGGTCCCGAAATGAAAGGCGAAATGGTGAAATGGTGGGATGGGCAAATGCGCAGTTATTCGCCACAGCCCGACAACCTTGAAATGGCTTTTCAGACCGGGAACACTCAAACACATAATGTTTCGGTGCAAGGTGGCAACGATAAAGGCACTTTGCGCTTGTCTTTCACCCGACAGGATAATACCCCGATAATCGAAAACAGTAATTTTAACCGTACAACAATTAATTTTGGCACAAATATTAAAATATCCGAAAAGCTAAGGGCCGATGCTTCACTTACTTATGTTAAGTTCAAACGATTAAATAGCCCCATACTTGGTGAAGATGGCAATTCGTTCAGCAAGGGTTTCCTCTACTCGTGGCCAAGGAGCTATCAAGGCATTGATAAACAGAATTACCAATTGGCCGATGGTTCGCAAAACAAACAGGAAGGTTATCCTTTTCAGTATGTTGACCATCAGCTTTGGTGGAATTATTACAACAACAACACATGGCAGGATAGGGATAAATACACGGGTTCCATTGCTTTGATTTACGATGTTACACCCTGGCTTAATGCAACAGGCAGGGTTGGGCGCGATTATACTGTGGAGCAATTTACATCAAAAAACAAACCCATTGATTTTATTGGCGTGATGGAAGGCAGCTACAGCAATAGCCTGACCAAAACTACCAACGATAACCTCGAATTTATCCTTACGGCACATAAGGACGGTTTATTTGGTTCAAAATTGGATGCCCGATTGAGTGCGGGCGCAAGCAGGTGGGATTTTGATAAATATGGTATTTCGGGCCATTCCGGAACCTGGTATTATCCAAATATGTACACCATGTTCAATTTTACCGAATATACTTTTTATACCGACGAAAACGGGAAAACCATCGTTAACCAACCGGGCGACTTGGCGAGTGCTATTGTTCCATCCGAAGTAATCTTAAGGCAACGCACCAATTCGGCATACACATACCTCAACCTTGCCTACGATAAGTATCTTTTCCTCGAATTGACAGGCAGGAACGATTGGTCTTCAACCCTCGACAATAACAACAATTCATATTTCTACCCATCTGTTTCAGTTAGTTTTATCGCGTCCGAGGCTTTTAAGCTTCAGGAAAAATATCCTTGGTTGTATTTCCTGAAAATCAGGGGCGGGATTGCTCAAACGGCCAATAGTGCCGAGCCTTACCAAAAGAATTTCTATTACAGCACCAGTCTTTTTGGTGGACAACAATCATCCGTTTTGCCCGAGAAAATACCTCCTTTTGAACTAAAGCCACAATTTGTTGATAGTTATGAAGCGGGTTTGAACCTGGGTTTGTTCGAAAATCGGGTTGATATTGATTTTACCTGGTATTATAAACATTCCAGTGATCAAATTCTTGACCTGCCAGTTCCGGTTACCTCGGGTGCCAGTAAAATTATGATTAATGAAGGGGAGCTTTCAAACCGTGGTTTTGAGTTTATTATAAACACGGTCCCGGTTCAAAATGCGGATTTGATTGTAAAAGCCGGTCTTAATTTTTCGAGGAACCGCAATTATATTGTGAGCTTAGGTTCCTATTCGAATACGTATCTATTGGCCGATATCTGGGGCCTAAACGGTCCTGCAATGGAATTGGAAGTAGGCTCCGAATATGGAACACTTACCGGTTACGATTATGTTTACGATAAAAACGGCAATAAAATCCTGAACGATGAAGGCACCAAATACCAGATTACCGATACCCGTGTGCCAATTGGCAATGCTTCGCCAAAATTCCTTGGAGGGATGACAACGGAATTCTTGTACAAGAACTTCAGGCTTAGTACTTTGATTGATACGAAATGGGGCGGAGATATTTATTGCGGGTCGTATGTTATAGGTTTGCAAACCGGCCAAAGCCCATCTACCTTGCTCGAACGCGATGGCGGAGGTTTGCCTTATACCGATCCGGATGGCAATGTGCGGAATGTTGGCGTAATTTTAGATGGCGTTTACGCCGATGGCACACCTAACGATAAGGTTGTGAGTTATTTGTATAAATATCTTCCAAATGCAGGAGGTTGGGGGAAAATCATTAGCACACCTGGAATCCTCGAAAATACCTGGGTGAAAATGCGCGAAATTTCCTTGAGTTATTCGCTCTCACCTGCCATGCTAAAAAGGATAAAAGCATTCCAAAACCTCACGTTTTCGATTGTTGGCCGCGACCTTTTTTATTTTTACACCACACTTCCCGATAAAATCAATCCCGAAGGCATTATGGGTTCGGGCAACGCACAAGGCTTTGAATGGGCTTCGTTTCCGGGCACACGATCATTCACCTTCGGAGCCAACATGACTTTTTAACAATCAGAAATAACCTATATCTGTTATTCGAAAAAAATCAGCAGTAAAATGAACATTCATACAAAACTTATAAGCCTGTTTTCCATACTACTCATTATAGTTGTATTTGCATCCTGTAAAAAGGATTTTGAGGAAATAGACACCAACCCACTTGGTTTTACAAAGGCCAGCGATGGTTCCTTGTTCAATGGCGTCATACAATCGGTGCTGTTATCGGGCAATGAGCAGTTTTATGTCAACAACGAAATCCTTTACAAACAAACTGAGCAAGCAGCGCTCACCAAATCGGCATGGGGCAATTTTACCATCGGGACCGAAAATATTTGGAGCAATTACTACCGCGCTTTGCCTGCAATAAGGGAATTGGAAAAACGCTTCGATTCGTACCCTCCATCCTCCTCTGTTACTAATATGAGGGCGATGCTAAAAATAGTGCTTGCTTATCAAACCTTTAAATTGACCGACCTTTTTGGTGATATACCTTATTCAAAAGCAGGCTACGGGTTTCAGGATTTGACCCTTTTGCATCCGGCTTATGATACCCAACGCGATATTTACAATTCCTTGCTCGACGACCTGCAATGGGCTGCCGATAACCTGAAAAACGATTCCATCTCAGTAATTGAGCCATTCGCCACTTTTGCATCTTTCGACAAACTGTTTAATGGCAATATAAAAATGTGGCAAAAGTTCACCAATTCACTGAGCTTGCGCTATGCTATGCGCATGTCGGGCAAAGAACCGGAAAAAGCCGGGGCTATAATTAAAGATTTGATTGAGAAAAATGCCCCTGTTTTGGTAGGATACGATTTTATTGGTGCAAAACTGGAAAGTGCATGTTTATGGCCTGCTGCAAATGGATTTGCAAACAACAGTGTAAGTTGGTCGTTCAGGGAGCATAATGGTTTGCGAATGGGATCAAACATCTGGCACCAATTTTCATCAAGCGATGATCCCGAAGGAAGCGGTATTTTCGATCCACGGGCAATAATTTTCTTCGAAGGCGACCAAAACAACAAATGGGTTCCATATCCACAGATTCCCGATGGCACAACCCCCTCATCGCAAGGAATTCCTTATGGAAGCCATCGCGACAGCAAAGATAATTATGGCTTGAAAAATAACGTGAATTACTCGCCTTTCAACTTTTTTGTTATTGCCGACGAAAACTTTATGCCCGTAATCCTAATGACCGGTGCGGAGGTCCATTTTATAAAAGCGGAGGCATATTTTAGGGGAATTGGTGTTGGGATGGACAAAGAAACAGCCGACATTGAGTATATGAATGGTATAAACAGTTCGGTAGAGTGGTGGCTTACAGTTGCACACAATATGAAATTGCCATTATCGGGTGTTGGGTTTGATGAAAAAAACAACATCCCATCCGAATTGAATGCAGCTTCGGTACTGAACCATTTTGGCTCATGGATGGCAGCTACAGAAGAAGAAAAACTAGCAAATATTTACACACAACGCTGGATTGATGCTTTCCGTCAACCTTGGGAAGCTTATGCTGAAGCGCGCCGTACCAAAATGACCCCACGCGAAAACGGGCCGATTGCCCACTTCAGGATGCCATATCCACCTTCCGAAAGCCAATACAATACCGAAAACTGGAACGAGGCAAAAGGGCGGCAAGGTGGCGAAGAGCCGGAAACAAAAATTTGGTGGATTCCGTGGTAGGGAGTTCGGATTGCGGATTGCGGAATGCGGATTTCGGATTGGGACATCATTTATCATTAAAAGCAAACAATCATAATTAATAACTAAATACTATCAATAAAATGAAACATTTCTACTCCTTGGTCAGGTTGGCGGCAGTGCTGATGCTGATGTTGGCCGGTTATGCCGGATTGAATGCCCAAACAAACCAGTACCTTCATTTCGACAAGATTGATGATCATGTTTTACTCGAAAACGGATCGCAATATGTGGCCAATAAACCTGGTATGACCATAGCTGGCTGGTTTTACGAAGACCAATTATCCTACGGACAGGGTTTAATGGGCTTTCGTGGTTCACAAGGCTTTTACCTTATCGAATTAGCCGACGGAAAAATTGAATGTAGGTTCATCAATTCGGCAAACACGCTTTTCGAGTTTGTTGCTCCTGCCAACACTATTATTCCACAGGTTTGGCAGCATATTGCCTGGGTCTACGATGGTGCAACCCTGAAACTGTATGTGAATGGAAACCTGAAAGGCCAAAAAGCCGCAAATGGTCAGTTTACAGCTACCAACATCCCATTTGCCATTGGTCGAAGCATTGCCGGTGGCGGTTTGAATTTTTACTGGGGCGGTCGTATTGACGAGGTTTCGGCATGGTCCAAAGCACTCACCCAAGCTGAAATTCAGGCTATGATTGCCGACGAGTTAACTGGAAACGAAACGGGCTTGCAGATGTATTACAAATTTAACCAAGGTGTTCCAGGAGGTAATAATACATCCATTACCAAGCTTACTTCCAAGGTTTTTTCGCCTGAGCGCGATGCCGATCTGCTGAACTTTGCCATGACAGGGCCAACTTCCAATTTTAACGGAACCCTCGATACCACTTATCAGGCTATTTCTTTTGCCCAAATTCCTAACAAACTGAATACCGATCCTCCGTTTGATATTGAAGCTACTGCTACCTCCGGATTGGATGTTGTTTTCAATATTCTTTCAGGACCCGCATCTATTGTTGGCAATACCATTACCCTTACCGGCGACACCGGGAAAGTAGTCGTGGAAGCAACGCAACCTGGGAATTCGCAGTACAACGCTGCCGATCCGGTTGTTCAAAGTTTCATGGTGCTTAACCCAAACCTTCATGTTCCTGATATTGACCCACGTAACCCTCTTGCGGGTGACGTTTATGTGCCTTCGCTTTCGCAAATACAACTTGCCTGCATCTCAACCATCAAATATGCTGAGCTATTCGCAGTTGGAGGTGTTCAGTTTAAAATAAACGGTCAAATAATTACAGCACAGAATTTCTGGAACGGGAATTTCACAGCATGGTGGACTCCTCCAAGTTATGGCAGCTACGCTATAGAAATATTATCAACCAATAATTTTGGTGCTGTGGCTTCCAAGTTTGTAAACATCAATATTGTTCCTACAACTTCCAGCCTGGCAACCGATGCCTTTAAGGATATCTGGTTAAGCCCAACAGTTAGCACAGTTACTGTTGACGCCGAATTACCTTCCTATCTGGGTGCTTTTGATAAAATTACGGCTACTTTGAACGTTCACTGCCCTACAGGTGGGTGTGGCGCTTGGGACAGGGTTGCCAGTGTGGATGCCCGCGACAAAGAAGGGAACTGGTTCGAGATAATAAAATATATAACCCCTTATGGCGTAGCTTGTTCGCATACGATAGATTTGACCGATTATACTTCTATTCTTCAAGGCAAAGTTGCTTTCAGGGTGAATTGTGCTACACTCGACAATGGCTTTCTTTACGATCTGTCTTTTGATTTCAGGCAAGGGACACCTGCACATAAATACAGTACGGTAAAGCAAGTTTGGAAATCGTATTACCCTTTTGGCGATTATGCAAAACCGCAGCCAGTGGATACATTTAATTACACCTATCCTGATAATGCTGTTTCGTCGAAATTGAAATTGGTATCTACCGGACATGGCTGGGGCGACCTTAACACAGGTAATGCTGCCGAATTTTATAATGCAACCCACAATATTTGGGTAAATGGGGTGAAGACTTTTACGCAGCACAATTGGGCCGATTGCAATCCGAACCCTGATGGTTGTCAGCCACAAAACGGTACCTGGTATTACGACCGCGCAGGATGGTGCCCCGGTTCAATCGCCAAGCCTTTTGATTTTGATATGGATGGATTTGTCCCTGGCCACGATATTGAACTTCGTTACATTTTTCAGGAAACCTATATGGATCAATGCCATCCGAACAATCCGGCTTGCGTTACCGGCGTAACCTGCACCAATTGCGCCGATGGGTTTAATCCGGCCTTGGACGTTGCCTGCAACCTGATCACTTTTTCTGAAAGCCCAATTATTGTTGTTGGCGGAAATGAATATGTGCCAACTTCCTCGGTACTAAATGTTTTTCCAAATCCAACAACTGGCAAGTTTGAGGTTTCACTAGTTGCGCTGGCATCCATACGCAATGCCGAAATTGTGATTTTTGATAATACAGGTCGTCCTGTGAAACAACTTGAATGGGACGGACAGAAAATGAATATTGACCTTAGCTCCAACTCAAAAGGGATATATTTATTAAAAGTAGTAACTTCCGATTGGACAGAAATGAAAAAAATTATCCTCAAATAAATCCAACAATACCATTACTGGTTAATATCGAAAAGCCCCTTTTCCCGAATGGAAGAGGGGCTTTTGCATAATATAAATTTGTTTTTCAACTAATTTGAAATCCCTATTTCATCTCAACTGCTTCGAACCTGGCCATGGGCGCCATTCTGGCTTTGTTCAGGGTCATGGTTTTTCCGCTCAGGCTGTAATTGTCAACAGCATTAAGTATTTTGTTGAACTCCCCTTCCATTTTCATGTCCGGACATGCCATCATGGTTGTTGCCATGTTCGAGAACTTGATAAAATTGCCTTCTTTTGTTTCGTATTGCCCCATTATATTGTTGCAGCCCGAAAATCCATTTACCCTATTGCCTTCTTTTTTCAACACAATATGGATTTCCCTTTTTGTGTTTTCGTCCTTTTCAACGGGTTTTCCCATCAATTCGGTGAGCCTCCAATAGGTTTCGGTTAGTTCAATGTTTTGGGGCGGTGGGGGAGGTGTTGGTGGGATTGGCGTTTTTTGCGTGGTATTGCATCCTGTTATAAAAAATGCAACGAAAAGAATTGTTACCAGTGAATTTTTCATAGGATATTGGATTTTACAATTTGTGGAATTAGCAGGGCTTTAGACTTTGATTCTTTAATTTATTCGCTACTTGCTTACTTTAAAGGAGCGAATGAGATCGCTTCGCTAAGTTGATGTTTTTTTTGGCATAAAATTTTAAAATGCCACCTTGAATTTAGGTCAAAAGGCAAAGGTTAAAAGGCAAAAGTCAAAGGTGCTTGACCAAATAAATTTACATTTCATTTTAATTTTCAAATCAATTTCGACACAATCAATTCTGACACTATTTTATACTGATTGAATCAATGGTTTTAACTTTGACTTTTGACCTTTGCACTTTGCCTTTTGCCTTTATCTTTTCTGGCTTGTCCAGGTTAGGTAATAGGCTCCTGTTGTTTTGTAGGGAATTAAAAATATTATTTAGCTTTTTTATTCTTCGTAATACAGAAGCAAACAGGTAATTAGATATGGGAAACTAATAAAAAAAACGTCTATTGTTTTGGCTGAGCCTCACAACAGACGTTTTTCAAATTGCGGGATGGCATCATGCCAACCGGAAAAGTTTTTTACAAAAGGCCCTTGCCTGGTTTAAATTTAGCAACTGTTTTTGCCTGAATAGTTAAGGCTTCACCTGTTTTTGGGTTACGGCCTGTCCTTGCTTCCCTCGATGCTACTGAGAAGGAACCAAAGCCCAAGATTTCAACGCGTTGGCCAGCTTTGAGGGCATCGGAAATGGTTTCGTGATAACAATCAATAGCTTTTTTTGCATCAACTTTTGTCAAGCCAGTGCCTTTGGCTACATGGTCAATTAATTCTGATTTGTTCATACTGATTTTTGTTTAGTAATCGTTAATAAATGAAGGTTTGCAATTCGGATATTTTAGGCTGATTTGTTGATTAGTTGCAGTTTAGTGTAACTGGTTTTCTCATACAATTTATAATTCAGGAAATATTATGCTAAGATAGTACTTATTGAATATAAAAGTGTTGAAAATCAAACATTTTTTTTATTTTTTTTCAATTTTCCCAGTTTACATTCAATTTTCACCTGAAATTTGGTTTTGATTCATTAAAAAGAGCTGTTGAGGATTACTCATGCTTTCATCCCCTTACCATAATTTCTTTTTTATTTTGGAATGAAGGGATAAGGGAAAGGCCACATCTAATGCTCTTTTTTTGCTTGTTTTTACATAGCTGAACCCAATTTTATTTCCTCAAAAAGCTAATTGGTAACCATAAAAATTTGGCCGCAGACAAACAAGCGATAGTGGTTCAAACTGAAATAAAACCCTGCAAAATGATGATTGCAGGGTTTTATTTGACTATGGGTTTATTATCCGATCATTTTTTTAGGATCAACCCATTCGTTGAATTGTTCATCAGTAACCAAGCCCAAGTCCATGGCTGCTTCGCGCAAAGTTGTCCCTTCGTGGTGTGCTTTTTTAGCAATTTTGGCCGCATTTTCGTACCCAATATGTGTATTGAGGGCAGTAACCAACATCAAGGAGTTTTCGAGGTTTTTGCCAATAAAAGCAAGGTTCGCTTCAATCCCAACCGCGCAGTTGTCGTTGAACGAAACGCAGGCATCACCGATCAAACGGGCTGCCATAAGGAAGTTGTAAATAATCACGGGCTTAAAAACATTAAGTTGGAAATGGCCGTGGGTGTTGGCAACCGTAATAGCTGCATCGCATCCTATGACCTGGGCGCAAACCATTGTTAAAGATTCGTTCTGCGTAGGATTTACTTTTCCGGGCATGATGGACGAACCTGGCTCGTTTTCAGGAAGGTGAAGTTCTCCAATACCACAACGTGGGCCGGAAGCAAGCAGCCGTATATTGCTCGAAATGTGCATAAGGCTGGTTGCCATTAATTTTAATGCACCCGAAGCTTCAACAATATTGTCATGGCTCGAAAGGGCTTCAAATTTGTTTTCGGCAGTAACAAATGGCAGTCCGGTCAATGAGGCAATATGTTCGGCAACTTTAACATCGTATCCTTTTGGGGTGTTGATGCCAGTGCCGACAGCAGTTCCACCAAGCGCAAGTTCCGATAGATGTGGAAGGGTATTTTTAATCGCCCTCATTCCATGATCCAATTGTGAAACATAACCCGAAAATTCTTGACCTAAGGTTAATGGGGTTGCATCCATCAAATGTGTACGGCCAATCTTTACAATTGTGCTGAATTCATCAGCTTTTTGCGCCAGTGTATCGCGTAGTTTTTGTATGCCTGGCAGTGTTACTTCTACCAACATTTTATATGCCGCTATAGACATGGCTGTTGGAAAAGTATCGTTGCTGCTTTGCGATTTGTTCACATCATCGTTAGGGTGCAATGGGCTTTTGCCTTCGCCAAGCACGCCGCCGGCAATAACATGGGCGCGGTTACTTACAACTTCGTTTACATTCATGTTGCTTTGCGTGCCCGAACCGGTTTGCCAAACAACCAAAGGGAATTGGTCATCGAGTTTGCCTTCCGAAATTTCGTCACATGCTTTACCGATCAGGTCGCATTTTTCGGCTGACAATACACCTAAATCCCTGTTTGTAAGTGCCGCAGCTTTTTTTAATATGGCAAATGCTTTTATTATTTCAAGTGGCATGTGCCCGTCGCCGATGCGGAAATTATCCTTCGAACGCTGTGTTTGTGCGCCCCAATACTTGTCGGCAGGAACCTCTACCGGTCCCATAGTGTCTTTTTCAATACGGTATTTCATTGTTTTTGAGGAGATTGGATTTGTATTATTGGGTTGATTGTGTTGGTGGGTTTTGATTATTTTTGGTCATTCAGTGGTCATTGGTGGTCATTTGTTGTCATTTGTTGTCATTGGTGGTCATTTGTTGTTATTGATGGTCATTAGTTGTTGCGAAATATTTTTATTTATTGTCATTCTGTGGTCTTTCGTGGTTATTAGTTGTCATTGATGGTCATTCGTTGTTGTGAAGTATTTTTTATTATTGTCATTCAGTGGTTTAGGAGTGGTTTTGCCAATGGTGTTGATGTAGTTGTTTAATTTTATGCCCAGATCGAGGATATTTGCTATTAGTTCATTGTATTCTTCATCGGAAATTAAATTCCTGTTGTGTGCTTTTATGGTCCAGGTTCGTGTTTCAAATAATGAACCACGTGAGTAGTAAAGAAAATTTTTGGAATCTTTGAAGTGGAACCGTCCAAAACCCTCACTAATATTGGCACCGATTGAATCGGCAGCTTCGGAGTATTGTTTCCCAATGGAATATTTAGCAAAAGAATCCCATTTTATAACCACTCCCCACACTTTTTCAGCTAATTGCATTGCCATTTGATAAACACGCAAATCATCAATATCCATAACTTTAAGAGTTTAAATTTTTCTTCAATTCAAATCTGCTAATGATTATTTTTATTGATTCCTGCACTAATTTCTATCCGTCTTCAACCATCTCTCTATCACTCCTAACCACCACCAATAACCACTAATAACCACAATGACCACCAATTTACCACGAATGACCACCAATGACAACCAATTTACATCCAATGACCACCAATCAACCATGAATGACCACCAATGACAACAAACAACCCCCTACTCAACTCCTCCAACTAACCTATCAATCTCAGCAAAATCTTGCCCGACTACCGCTTTATATCCTCTCACAATAATTGGCCTTTGTATCAGTTTTGGGTTGTCGAGCATAATGGTGATCCATTCTTCGTCGGTAAATGTTTTCCCTTTAAGGTTTTCTTTGAAATCGTCTTCCTGGGTTCGCACTATATCTGCGGGCCGCAAGTTTAGTTTCATCAAAAGGTCTTTGAATTCATCGCGGGATAGTGGGTTTTTCAGGTATTCGACTATGGTGCATTCCATGCCTTTATCCTGCAAATATTGCAAACCTGCCCTCGATTTACGGCACTTTGGGTTGTGGTAAATTGTTATCATAGCTTGTATCCCGAAATAAATGATTTGATTTCAAAGATATAAAAACTTTTATTCTTTAAGCTGCATGATTCAATTGCCAAAAACGAGGAAAATATTTTTTGAATTCAAACCTTCGATCTCGTATCTGTTTAATAACCTCAATTCTGGATTTTGTATAAGCATAGTAGAATCTGTACGCTCTTCCACCACCGAAAACCAATTGTCCCAAATTACCAGCGAATTAGGGTGCAGGTTTTTTGAAGCTTGCCAATCAGTGAAGCAAAGGTGTTTGCTACTATCGAAATGGTTAATATTCAATGCGTAACTTAAATATGGATTGGAATAGTATAAAAATTTATCTTTGTAATGCTTTTGAAGATCAGATGCAATTGAATGCATTAATTTCATTTCGGGGCTTCTGCAAAGCTCTTTTTCAAAATTAATGCTGGCAGGGTTGTGTAGAAAAGGGAAAATCAGGATATATCCAATAATGGGGACGTAAACCAATGCGTGGTAAGGGAATCTGCCAATGTATTTCCAACCTATCAAAAAGTTAAACCCAACAAGCGAAATGATTGATAACAAAGGCACCATAGCAATCAATATCCTGTTCAAGCCCATGGAGCCAAACAGCCCAAACCCCCAGCTAATCGTGTGGAAAAGGAAATATGCAAGGAAACTCCCAAATATCAACAAATTCAATTCCAAGGAGTAATTTGAAATGGCTTCTATTTTTTTTACTGCCAGGCTTGCTAACAAAATACATGTCCCAACAATGAACAACATGAACAAGGGAACGCCAAGCGTAAGGAGCATTTGGTTGGGGTAGTGCATCAAATTGCCTTTCCCATAAGCACTTATAACGCTGTATGGGATTTCGGTAAACATCCAAAGCAGACTTTTCCCAGCAAAAAAACCAATAACGGCATAAACAACATGTCCGGTTGTGAGCAAAACGATAGCCCAAAACCTTTTTTTGATCAAATAATACAGTGCGAAAAC
>CAJAXK010000368.1 GCA_903946925.1 uncultured Bacteroidales bacterium
AACCAATAATTCAAATTTGATTAATTTCAGGACAGGGGTTGTTACAGCTAGTCCAGGAAATGGTGCTATTAGGTTCGAGGATCTAGGTAATAATAAAGGACGTTGCTATCTTGTTTGCCATGGAGAAGACCATGATCCTTTTAGTTATTAGTTTTTGTCCTTTAGAAAGAATTTAACATGAAAACCTTCAGTTTCCGGTTCAAAATTATTGGGACTATTGTTTTGGTAGTTTCGTTTGTTTCCATTGTTTCTTTTACGGTTTTTAATTTTTTTCTCAGCAATAAACTATTAACCCATACCGAAGAGGCATTTAATCAGATTGATGTTTTAAAAAGCCAATATTATTTTATAATAAGCAAGCACGATGGGCGAATAATTAAGTCCATGTTGACAAATATAAAGCAAGATAAAAATGTTTTGCGCACTTTTCTTGTGAATTCCAAGTTAAAAGTTGTTTATCCTGATACATACACCGAACTTTTTAGGGATACAAATCAATTTGCTGCATTGTTTTCCAAACAAAATGATATAACAATAGTAAACCATAACGAAGGTCAGGTTCCGTTTTCGCGTGTTTTCATTCGTTTGCAAAATGTGGCTTCATGCCATTCGTGTCACAACCCTGCAAACCAAGCCAATCTTGGGATGATTGTTATGGATTTAAAAAATGACGAAACCCGTGGGATAATAGCTTTAACGCAAAGGTTCAGTGTTTACTATACAATATTTATCTTATTGTCAATTTTCACTTTAGTTGCATATTTGCATTATAAATACATCAGGAAATCAATAAAGCAATTCAAATCCACTATTAAACTGATCAATCAGGGAAACCTTGCTGCACGGCTCGAAATACCTGAAGCTAAGGAACTTGGTGGATTGAGCCAAGATTTCAACAGTATGTTGGAAACTTTTGAAAATACCCAAAAAGAACTTCAGTTATTCCATAAAAAACAACTTCAAAACTCCCAAAAACTTGCTACCATTGGCGAAATGTCTGCCAGGGTTGCCCACGAAATAAGGAACCCAATCACCGGTATTGCCCGTGCCATGGAGGTAATCATTGCCGAGATGAAGGACGATAGCAACAAACCCATTTTGGAAGAAATCCAGCGCCAGGCAAACCGCGTAAACCAGGCTATTTCCAATATGTTGAAGTTTTCGAGGTCGAAAGAGTTATACCTGCAAAATGGAAATGTGAACGATATTATCAAATCGTTGTTGTTTTTCCTCGAAAACCAGGCACATGATAAAACAATCAACTTTGGTTTGGATCTTTCTGATTCTGTGCCCGAATCATGGTTCGACCATGAACTGATTGAAAATGTTCTGCTTAACCTGAGTTTGAATGCAATACAGTCTATTCCCGAAAATGGCTCAATCCTTTTTAGGTCATCATTTGATAATTTGCAAAAAAAAATCATTGTTTCTGTAAATGATAACGGAAGTGGCATACCTTTGGAAATCGGGCTTGAAATTTTCAACCCTTTTTACACCACCCGCACTCAAGGAACAGGTTTAGGTTTGGCCATATCGAAGGATATAATCGAAAAGCATAATGGGGAATTATGGTTCGAAAACAACAATGGTTCAGGCTGCACTTTTTTTATTTCATTGCCAATTTCAACTGGGCCAAGCCCAAATAATAACACAGCATTTGCATGAAGCAGCTTAAAGTCTTGATAATAGAAGACGAAAAATTGATCCGATGGTCGCTCGAAAAGCACCTTACCAAAAAAGGTTATACTGTTTTTACAGCAGAATCGGGCGAAGAAGGGATTAAGCTTTTTGAAGCCAATCATCCGGAAGTGGTATTTGTTGACAACAAACTGCCCAACATGCAGGGCCTGGATGTAGTACTGAAACTGAAATCAATTGATGATGAAGCAATTATTGTATTTATGACAGCTTTTGGCTCCATAGAAACTGCAGTGAATGCGATGAAAGCCGGTGCAGGCGAATATGTAAACAAGCCCTTTGCTTTCGAAGAAATTGAAGTGATTTTAGACAATATTAAAAATAAAATTAGCATTATCAAGGAAATCCAACTCCTGCGCAGGCAACAGAAAGGGATTATTACTTTTGACCATATTATTGGCGAATCAGCTCTTTTTAAGCAAATTGTACAGCTATCCAAGAAAATTGCCAGGACCAAATCCACAACCATTTTGTTGTTGGGCGAAAGTGGTACAGGCAAAGATATGTTTGCCCATGCAATCCATAACGAAAGTACACGTAACGACAAGCCTTTTGTAACTATTAATTGCTCCTCTTTGCCTGAATCGCTGCTCGAAAGCGAACTTTTCGGCCATGAAAAAGGTGCATTTACTGATGCCAGGCAGTTAAAAAAAGGACTTTTCGAGATTGCAGAAGGTGGAACTGTTTTTTTGGACGAAATCGGTGAAATTAATCAATCAACCCAAATAAAATTATTGGGCGTGCTCGAAAACAGGGTTGTACGCAGGATTGGGGGAACGGCGAATATTCCTGTCGATATTAGGATTATTGCTGCTACCAACCGTGATTTGGTTAAGGCTGTTGATGAAAAATCATTCAGGGAAGATTTGTATTATCGGCTTAAAGTTTTCCAGTTAACCTTGCCTTCCTTACGTGAACGTAAAGAAGATGTGCCCAATCTGGCCAGGTATTTTATACAATATTTTAACGGACAGTTTCAGAAAAATATCAACAATATCAGTAATGCGGCCCTCCAACTTTTGATGATGTATGATTGGCCGGGAAATATCAGGGAACTGCGAAATGTAATTGAACGTGCAGTTATACTCGAAAATATGTCAACCCTTCAAGCAGAAAGCCTTCCCGGCGAAATTGTTTCCCTTGCCGAAAACATAATTTCCAAAGCTCCCATTCACAAAGATATACAGATTGAAAAGCCCCAATCCGCTTATGAAATCATAATTCCAACCGAAGGGCTTTCGTTGTATGAAGTCGAAAAACAGATAATTATTCAGGCTTTGCAAAAAACAGAGAATAACCAGACAAAAACATCAAAATTGCTCGGTATTTCGAGGGATGTGCTCTGGTATAAAGTAAAGAAATACCGTATTTAAAGTTGGTGGGTTATTTGACCCAACTGAACTGGGTCATTTGCCCCACATATTTTAATATCTTGCAATTCCAATGTTATACTTTAAACGGGATGATATATCGCACATTTTCTTTATCTAAATTGCCGTATGCACGAAATGTTGGTAGCAATTATGAAAACCAATCATTTTTATGAAGTGCCGAGGTACGACATATATGCAATTTGCTATCCTTAATAATCTACCGGAACTAAAAATGCGACAATTTACCCCTTTTTGAGTATAACATCTTATTTTCCAATATGGAGGCAATCTACCAAGTTGTTAGGCCTTTCCTGAGTATTTAAGCCGATAAACATGATTATTAGATAAGTGTTTTAATTATATGTATCTGATAATAAATTACATATATATATTGGCATGTATTTTGTAAAGGTGTTTGAAGTTTTTCTAACCCTTAAAAAACGCCAAATGAAAAAAATCAACCTTTTTCTCACGTTTGTAGCCTTAATTGCCGTTTCGCAGTTTGGCTTCGCTCAAATTACTGGTTCTGCGCATGATTTTTCTTCTGCAACCTGGAACACATCAAATCAGGAAATCTGCATAGTGTGCCATACCCCGCACAATGCCACCACTTTGCCTGATGCTCCGTTGTGGAACCATGCCCTTTCAACCGCAAGTTATACATTGTATGCCAGCGGAACTTTAAATGCAACTATGGGGCAACCTGATGGTAGTTCCAAACTTTGCCTTAGCTGTCATGATGGCACAGTGGCAATCGAAAACTATGGTGGAGTTACTACAGGTGGTACTTTCATGACTGGTGGTCCTTTGATTGGTACCGATTTAAGCAACGATCATCCTGTTTCATTCTTGTATGATGCTGCTTTGGCTGCTGCTGACCCTGGTCTGCGCAATCCTTCAACAGCATTGTCAGGTTTGGGTGGTACAATCAATGCCAATATGCTCATTTCCGGTAAAATGCAATGTTCATCGTGCCACGATGTTCACAATGGTGCCGGTATAGCTGGACTTTTGTTGAAATCGAATACTGGTAGCGCATTGTGCCTTACCTGCCACGATAAATAGAGTTATGCATATTCGTAGTTATACGGATATTATTAAAAGGGCGGAGAATTTCGCCCTTTTTTTCTGTTTCATGGATATTTGATTTGTTCAACATCCTGCCATAAAAAGAGATTAACAATATTTTCCCAAGACAAAGATGAAAATGGCTTTTAGAACGCTGGTTTTACTGCTTTTTGCAACGTTGGTTTTTTCATGCACAAGGAATATCACTTCAGGAACAGGTTCTGGGGATATAGTAATTTTCCCATCCCCACCCGATACTGCCCGTATTCAATATGTTACACGGATTAGTAGTTCAAAAGATGTAACCGGGAACCAAAAATCATTTGCAAAATTTATTTTTGGCGAAAATCCAGATTTGCCCATAAACAAACCTTATGGGATTGCAGTACATAAAGGAAAAATTTGGGTGTGCGACACATTTATCCATGGTTTGGTTGTTGTTGATATGGCTACAAATACATTTACCCAGTTTATTCCCACAGGAAAAGGTGAATTGAAAGTGCCTGTAAATTGTTTTATTGACGACAGGGGATATTTGTTTGTAGCCGATTCCGACAGGAAACAAATTGTTGTTTTTGATGAAAATGGCAAGTATGTAAGCTGTTTTGGGGAGGCAGAAAATTTTAAACCTGTTGATGTTTTTGTTAAGGACAATAAAATATGGGTTACCAACCTTTTGGGACATCAGATTTATGTTTATTCAAATGATTCAGCAAAGGAGTTGTTGAATTCGTTTCCAGCCGTTAACAAAGATAACCCTCAAAGTTTGTTTTCCCCTACTAATATCTATGTTACTGACAACAAAGTGTATGTAACTGATTTCGGCGATTTCAAAATTAAAACCTATTCCCACGATGGCGAATTCATCAGTTCAGTCGGGAGCTATGGTCAGGGGATCGGTCAGTTTTCTCGTCCAAAAGGAATAGCTGTTGACAGGGATACGAACTTATATGTTGTTGATGCCGGGTTTGAGAATACCCAAATTTTCAGTAGCGAGGGGAAATTATTGATGTTCTTTGGTGGCAACTACAAGGGGCCAGGCGATATGTGGCTACCTGCCAAAGTTACTTTAGATTATGATAATTTGGGGTATTTTGAAAAATATGTTGATCCAAGTTTCAACTTGAAATACCTCATATTTGTAACCAACCAATTCGGACCGGATAAAATTACAATATACGGTGCAGTTGAACCTGCGAAAATTGGAAAGAAAGTTAGTACTCCCCCAAAAAGGAAAAAGGGTTCGCAGCAAGCTCCAATGTTTTAGGTGATTTCAATGCAATTCAAGTAACCTGTATTACCAAAATGACTTCCAGAACGCAACCGATTAAACTGAAGATTCACAAAAGGAGGAGTAATGGACAAAAATGGTCATTTTTTTGAGCAGATCGTCTCTAATGGACAAAAATGGTGCTGCTATTTTTTCTAATGTTTTCTGACCAAACGGAAGTAAGCATTGTTTTGAAGTGGTATCACACTGTTAAGTCTGATAATTGTTGATAAAGTCAATAATGGATTGACCTATAAGTAGCCAGTTGATATTTCAAGAAGCCTTAATGCCTTCAAAAACTCAGCAATAAATTTCCTTTTTCTTCTTTTCATAAGCCAAATAGACCTCTATTTTTCTTTGAAATCACATTGATTAATCACGAATTTGTACTTAAAACAAATGCAGTTTTTTCATTCAAAGCCTTTCAATTGCTGTAAAGCCAATAAAGATAATGGTTTTAAAGGATTTGAACACCATTTTTGTCCATTAAGCCCAAAAGGATGCTTCCTTTTCTAATGCTCGTGTTTTTGGTTGGTTATTTTTCAGGATGCTCAACGCCAAAGAATTATAAAATCCTATCATTTTTTTTTGATGGTGTACCAAATCCTGTGAGCGAACCTGCGGTGTTGGCCGCCGACACTGTTGATCAACCAGTGGCAGCAGGGGAATCGCCACAAGTTCTGGTTCAAAACACAGCAACAAAAATACAGCCACATCCCCCTTATCACGATAGGCAATGTGGATCCTGCCACGATCAAAGTGTAATGGGCAAGCTCCTTAAACCTCTTCCCGAATTGTGTTATCAGTGCCACGAAGATTTTGACACAAAATATAAAGCTTTACATGGGCCAGTAGGAGGAGGACAATGCAATATGTGCCACAGCCCCCACATGTCGGCCAACCAACATCTATTGACCCGGACCGAAAAGGCACTTTGCCTGTATTGCCACGATCCCATTACGGTTTTGAACGATAGTTACCATGCTGATGCCAACGATATTGACTGCATAGTTTGTCATAACCCACATGGTGGCGAAAATAGAAATTTACTCCGTTAAGCTTATGTGCCGAAACATAAAATACAAGATTATTGCACCCATTCTTTTGGTGTTTTCTTGTTTTTCGTTTGCACAGAACGGCAATAATTCAATGTATGTTTGGAAACTTCATTCCATTTCAGGGGAGGGAATAATAAGTGGGCATTATCGTGAACAGGAAAGGATTGGTATAGGGATCCAGGATTATCAGAGAAGTTCGTACTTGTCGGGAGGTGTGTTCATTAAAACCACGAGTTCCATACTTCACCCAAATTTTTTAACCTTGGATATAGATGCCGGCTACATGCCCGAAACAAGCCGCGACAATTACATCGTAGTACCCGATCAGGCTGAGGTGCGCACAATGAAAAAACTTGGTGGGATAAGTGCCTCATTTTTCAGGGATAAAACCATAGCCCTTAATTTCTTCTCCAATTATGAGGAACGCTATTTTGCACGGGAAAACTTAACCGATGTGAAGGCAATTGATCAATACTGGGGAGGAAGCCTGAATTATAGCAACAAATTCCTGCCACTCACCCTAAATTTCAAGCGGAAAAAATGGAATGAGCAGGAGGTACATTCCGAACGTAAAATTTCTCTTGACCAAAAAATCTTCGATGCCCGTTTCAGCAAATCATTTTCCAAAATAGACAAGAACGAATTACGGTACTCCCATGATGAAAATTCAAATGTGAGCCTGAATTCATACTTGATTGCCAATACTATAGATAACATTGACTTTATAAGCCGAATTGTACCCGATTCAAAGCAGAAATACAATTTTAACACCATGGTTTCCAATTATAACCAACATGGGAATCTGAATTTAAAGAGGTTTCAGGCCTCCGAGTCGATCAGTATCCAATTGCCTATGAATTTTTCGGTATTTGGGAATTATAATTTTTATGATGTAAAACAACCTTCTAGTGCATTTATACAGAATAACGTTAATATGAGCTTGGAACATAAGTTGTTCAACAGCCTCCAATCGAGGATCAATTTCAATTACAATAAAATCAAGCATACCGCATTTAAAGAAATCAACACGAAACCGGGGTTTGAACTGAATTATACAAAAAAAATCCCAAAAGGCCAGTTGTTGATTTCGTACAGGTTCGATAGGTATAATCAGGATTATAATTCGGATCCTGTTTTGTTACAAATTGTAAATGAACAATACGTTTTGTCCGACAATGCAATCGTGCTATTAAGGTTGGCAGATATAGCCATTCAGTCGGTAGTTGTTAAGGATGCAACCGGGGCAATGATTTATGAAAACGGTCTGGATTATATTCTAATCCAAAGAGGCAAATACATCGAAATAAGGAGAATACCAGGCGGAACCATTGCAAATGCCTCCATTGTACTAGTTGATTATTCGGCTACACAACAAGGATCGTATAAATATGTTGCCAATTCGCAGGCGTTTGCTTCAACTATTACCCTGTTCAAAAACATCCTTTCTTTCAATTATCGTTTTTCCACTCAGGACTATAGCAATATAGAAAAAACGGAATTTGTGACCTTGAATTATTTCACACAAAATATTGTTGGATGTCGGATTGATTTCGGTTTTATTACAGCCGGCCTCGAATA
>CAJAXK010000369.1 GCA_903946925.1 uncultured Bacteroidales bacterium
GCGCGGTTTACCTTCGGCTACATCTGCGTAAAATTTCTATAAGGCCAGTCCCTAAAACCTCGAATTTACCAATATTTACCAAGGCCTTCCGAACCGGTTTTGCCGCCAGCAAGAACTATCTTACGAAGGACTGGCCTTATAAAAATACAATAGTGGTTCTTAGCCGGAGGTATGTGCGGAAGGCTGTGCGTAGCAATACACAGCAACAACAGAAGCCTGGAATTGTGCCATCTCAAATGCCTTGTATTGCGGGAAGATACCTTCGGCTTAGAAACGCATTGTATTTTTATAAAGACTTGATTTTTGGTTACTTTTTGATCAAGCAAAAAGTAAGAGAACTAGAATGGACTCAAATCAATATACCAACCAAGAAGTAAATTCTAATCACTTTTCCGTCAAGTTATAAACCAGGATATCAAAATAATATGTGACCAAAATTTTGAAAAATTTATTTGTTTACCAATAAATAAAACTGCAAATCGTAACTTTGCCACCATTCCAAATAAATGTACTTTAGTGAAAGATATACGATACTTTACAAATGGAGTGGGCACGATTGAATGGGATTTGGGAAAATGCAAACACTCAGGCAGATGCATTAAAAATATCCCTTATAGTATTAAGAAACCCGGGATTTACAGTATTAATGTCTCCGATCGACAGTTCGATGCCATTTTAAACCAGACCGATATGTGCCCTTATTGCGCCCTGAATGTGTTGGATTCCAAGTAAATGATATCCAATGATTTGTGAGGGTTGGATAAGTGCAAAAAATCAATGCTAATTCCTGTTTAGGGAAAGGGGTTTGAATAGATTTGTTTGAAAAGTCTTCTTTTGGAACGCTTTTTGACAGTTATTAAAAAAAGCAAGTTGTCTAATTAAGGTTGTAGTTCCCGAAGCGGGCATAAAATCCGTTATTTTTATTCAACAAGGAATTATAACTCATGGCCCGGCCAATAACTTCGCCCAAATTGAAAAAATAAAACTATGAATAAGATATTAGTATTTATTTTCTTGTTTACCAGCTTGTTGGCATACCCGCAGCAATATCGCACAGTGCAAAATACTGCTTTTGTGAGAGGCGAAAAACTAACATTCAGGATTGCTTTTAATTCGGCATTAACCGGCAGTATTACTGGTGGGAAGGCTACTTTAGAGGTCAAAAACGAAAATAAAATTTTCAACAACCGAAGTACATTTCATGTTGTAGGCCAAGGTTGGACTACCGGGATTATTGAACTTTTTTACAAAATTGACGATAAGGTTGAAAGCTATTTTGATGATCGGGCTTTTATCAGTTGGCAATTCATCCGCCGCACGCGTGAAAATTCGTATAAAAAAGACGACCTCGTTATTTTTCGGCAGAACGACCGTTTGGCAGTAAGTTTGTCGAAAGTGGTAAAGGTGCCGGCAAATATTCAGGATGTAGTTTCAGCTTTTTATTATGCCCGGACAATAAACATAGCTGATTTAAAACCTGGTAGTATTATTGAAATACCTTTTTTTCTCGATGATTCAGTGTATAACTCCCGGGTAATATTTAAAGGTAAAGAAACCGTTAAAACCAAATTGGGGAAATTCAAATGTATAGCATTCAGCCCAATGGTTGCTACCGGATATGCTTTCGACGATCCTTATCCAATCACTATTTGGATTACCGATGACGAAAACCGTCTTCCAGTGCTTATTCAGTCGGAACAATCGGTTGGGAGGGCAAGAGTGGAACTGATTTCCTATTCAGGGCTGGCCAACCCGATTACAGCAAAATTACCTGATTGATAAGGAGTAGCAATCAGCAGAAACAATTTCTTTGCTTCTATATGTCTTTACTCTGGTTGTGATGAAATTGTATCGTTCAAAGCTGGAATTGGCAAAGCAATGGGAAGCACATCAAAACGGGTGAGGTCGTAGCGTTTTATCATCTTGTCAACATGGCTTACCCAATGGGAAGAAGATGCATATCCAGCAGATTTCATGGCCTTTAGCCATTTCAAATAATTCATATTTCCGTTAAGGTTAGTATAATATTTCCGTCGCGAAATCATTTCGCCAAAATACAGGTAACATTCCTCATCGCTTTCAAATCTCAAATATGAGGTTGTGTAACCCGATTTTGTTTTTGATGATTTCACCCGGCCTTTCAACCCAAAATGATTACGTTTTGTTGTGCATAATTTACTTGTTCCGGCCGCACTTTCCTGCAAAGCAAGCCCCAAAACCAGGCTCGCGGGGATACCATAAACATTTAACACCTCAACGGCAAGCGAATCGAATTTTGCTATATAAGCCTCAGCAACACTCTGTGCTTTGAGGCTTGAAACAGTAAAAAAAAGAAAAACCATTATAAATTTCAGCATGAACCAATTTTAATTTCTGACTAAAAGTAAACAAAATTCTTTACCACAATGTTTTTTTAAGCTTATGCGACTTTTATTATTGAGTCCGCTCCGAAAATTCTTTTTCCGCCACAAAGTTGTACACTGAGACTTCGGCGTGAGCTCAGTTGACAGCTTGCCGAAGTGGCACCAAACTACTATGATTACAAAGTTTATAGTGCAGATTAACAGCACTCTGTGTTCCTCTGTGTCCTCTGTGCCTCCGTGGTTTTCTGTTTTTTTTGTCCTTTCGGAGTGGACTCAGTATTCTGTTTTTAGTCCTACATTACCAAATTAAAAAGGAAACCACAATAGTCACTTTAGGACACAATAGAAAAATACATAATAAGGTTTTTATACCAGGTTGCAATTGCCATTTCCTGAGAACTCAATTTTATTCTGAAACTCAGTTCATCATATACTATGTGAACTAATGTGCCTATTGTGGTTCAAATTATATTTCAAGTTTATTTTAGTAAAGTGCAGCTAATCTAGGTTTTGAGAAGATATTCCGATAGGTAGCCAAATAAAACTCTGGGTATCTTCATAAAAAAAGAGGCTATAAAGCCTCTTTAATGTTCGGATAGAAAAACTTCCATTCGCGGAAAAATCCAATATTGTTTTTCGGATCCGTTTAGTTTTTAACAAATTCAGCATTTGAATTTATCAAAACCTCATCGCTTACAATAGCACCTGGTGTGTCGCCTCCAATACCAAAATCGGAACGGTTTAGTTTGCCCGTGATTTTAAAACCGGCAATGGTCTTTTTGCTCATTGGGTTTACACCCATTCTAGCTGTTGCCGACAAAGTAATCGGTTTTGTAACACCATGCATGGTCAGGTTGCCTTTAACTACATAAGTGTTGGCATCTTTTCCTTTTTTGAATGACGTACTTTTAAAAGTAAGTGTTGGGAATTTAGCTACATCAAAAAAATCGGCACTTTGTAAATGGCCATCCCTTGTCTCGTTATCGGTGTTGATGGAAGAAGCATCGGCTGTCATTTCAACTACAGCATCTGTAAAATCGGCTTTGGAACTAGTTAGCGTTGCAGTGGCTTTTTTGAATGAGCCTTCCACATCCGAAATCAGCATGTGGGTAACACTGAAGCCTACTTTGGCATGTGCATTGTCGTAAGTCCAGGTGGTATCGCTTACCATAGTGAAGGATAACAGGAATAGTGGTAAGACTATTAAGGAAAGTTTGATTGGGTTTTTCATTTTTGTCGAGGTTTAAGGTTGTTTTTGTTTTTAATTGAAGATGTGCAACTATTGGTTTTGCATTAATTTGTAGAAAATCAGTCTTTTAATTTGAAAACACAGGGTAATCGGTGTATCCTTTTTCGTCAGCAGAATAGAACAAGTCCATTTTTAGTTCTTGTGATAATGCCTGATCATTTTTCATTCTATTTACCAAATCAGGGTTGTTGATAAAAGGCCTTCCGAATGCGATCAAATCGCCTAAACCGTTTTCAATATCGGTTTCCGCGGTTTCTTTTGAATATCCACCAGCCAAAATAACAGTGTTTTTAAAATTTTGGCGGATTTTTTTCTTTATTTCCAAAGGAACTGCGGGTGCGCCCATTGCCGAATGGTCAACAAGGTGAATGTAAGCAATCCCAATGTTGTTTAACTGTTTTGAAAGATAATCGTAAGTAGCATCAATCTCTAGGTAATGCGGCATATCGCTGGCAACTCCATAAGGAGACAAACGTATGGCTGTCTTCTCTTTCCCAATAGTTTGTGCAACTTCGGCAGCCACTTCAAGCACGAAACGGCAGCGGTTTTCGATACTTCCGCCATAATTATCGGTGCGTATGTTGCTTATTGGCGAAAGGAATTGCTCCAACAAATACCCGTTAGCCGAATGTAATTCAACGCCATCGAACCCTGCAAGCATTGCATTTTTTGCGGCAGCAACATATTCAGATCTTGTACTCGATAATTCTTCGGCACTCATAGCTTTTGGTGTAGGAAAATCCTGCATCATTAGCGTGTCGGTCCACATTTGCCCGGCAGGTTTAACCGCCGAAGGCGCAAGTACTTCCGCACCGTCAACCATATTGGCAGGGTGGCTTATCCTACCGGTGTGCATAAGCTGAACAAATATTTTCGCTCCTTGGTTATGAACTGCCGAAGTTACCTTTTTCCAACCTTCAACCTGCTGCTCATTAAATATACCAGGAATACGGGCATAACCAAGTCCGTTAGGCGAAGGGGACGTGCCTTCGGTAATTATCAGACCTGCGCCTGAGCGTTGGCCGTAATACTCGGCAATCAATTCGTTTGGAATATTTCCCAAAGCTCTGCAACGGGTCATTGGAGCCATTGTAACGCGGTTTTTCAATTCAATTTTGCCTAAATTGGTAGGGGCAAATAATTTGTATTCTTTCATAATGTTTAACGTTTTAAAAAAATCTTTAAACTAAAACAGGTTTTAACACAAATAGTTCAGTGGCTTAGGGCAACAGGATTTATGTTTTTTGAAATTTTAACAAAATGCCAGTGTTTTGTACGATGGCAGAATGAGCAAAAAAAAATCCTAAAACTATTGTTTCAGGACAGTTGATACAAACTAATCTTACCTGGGGGAATTCTTTGGGTTTAACTCACTATTTTACGCTAAATAATTATTATTATGATACTTAGAATAAAATAAAGATCAAATAATCAAATTCCTATTCGAAAAAAAAGCAATGCCTAACTATCAAAGATATCCGGCAACTGCATCCGCAACAGTGTCATTTGCAGTATTTCGCCTTTTTGAAAATTATTATAAACACTCCAGTTTGCGATTTCGTCCAACTTTCGGAAACAACCGACGCATTTCCCCTTGTGGTCGAGAGTACACACCCCACGGCAAGGAGATTTAACTTCGTCGTTGTTTTTATTTTCGTGCATGTACAGCATAAACTTTTAATTTCAGTGTAAAACGGATTGCATTATAAAAAGTTCATAAAGCAACAAAATTCTACAAAAGAATTAGCTTTTTTGGCAATTTGTGGGTTTTTGGTGAGCTTGTCAGCAAAAATACTGTACTTTTAACCTGCTATAAAATTGCCGTTTATGCTCGTAAAATCATTTGGATGTGCCATACAAGGTATCAGCGCCACGGTTATCACAATCGAAGTTAATGTAGATCAGGGAATTCAGTTTTCGATGGTTGGCCTGCCCGATAACGCGGTAAAGGAAAGCCATCAACGTATTGAAGCTGCTTTGCGGAATATTGGGTATAAATTTCCCCGCCAAAAAATTATCATCAACATGGCTCCCGCCGATATCCGCAAAGAGGGTTCTTCCTACGACCTTCCAATTGCCATTGGTTTATTGGCGGCTTCGGAACAATTGGTCAGCGATGCACTCGATAAATACATTATCATGGGCGAGCTTTCACTCGATGGTAGCCTACAACCGATAAAAGGTGCGTTGCCAATCGCCATCGAAGCCCGCGACAATGGTTTCAAAGGCTTTATACTGCCGGCTGTCAACGCCCGAGAAGCTGCCATTGTGAACGATTTGGAAGTTTATGGTATTGATACGTTGAAAGACGTGATCCAGTTTTTGGAAGGAAGCATCCACCTCGAACCTGTTGTGATAAATACCCGCGAGGAATTTTATTCACACCTCGACAATTACGAATTCGATTTTAGCGATGTAAAAGGCCAGGAAAACATAAAACGTGCTTTGGAAATTGCTGCCGCGGGTGGCCATAACGTAATTTTAATTGGTCCTCCTGGTGCAGGCAAAACCATGTTGGCCAAGCGTTTGCCTTCCATATTGCCACCTTTAAACCTTCGCGAAGCTTTAGAAACCACCAAGATACATTCGGTTGCAGGAAAAATGGAACGCGAGGCCTCGCTTATCAGCATCAGGCCTTTTCGCAGCCCGCACCATACCATTTCCGATGTAGCTTTGGTTGGAGGCGGAGGAAACCCACAACCAGGCGAAATATCGCTGGCAAACAATGGCGTTTTGTTTTTAGACGAACTACCCGAATTTAAACGCACGGTGCTGGAAGTTTTGCGCCAGCCTCTCGAAGATAGGGTTGTAACCATTTCGAGGGCGAAATTTTCGGTAACCTATCCCGCAAGTTTTATGCTCATTGCAGCCATGAACCCTTGTCCCTGTGGATATTACAACCACCCCGAAAAAGACTGCGTTTGCGGTCCGGGCATTGTGCAAAAATACCTGAACAAAATCTCTGGCCCATTGCTCGACCGTATTGATATACATGTGGAAGTTGTTCCTGTGCCATTCAGGGAACTTACCAGCATGCGGCAATCGGAAAAAAGTACCATTATCCGCGAAAGGGTTACACGCGCCAGGCTTATTCAGGAAGAAAGATATAAGGAAAGCAAGAATATACATTGCAACGCACAAATGAGCAGCAAAATGCTCAGGCAAATCTGCCAGATTACCGATGAAGGCCACAACCTGCTAAAAACCGCCATGGAAAAACTCAGTCTATCGGCACGCGCCTACGATCGCATACTTAAAGTTTCGCGCACCATTGCCGACCTTGACAACAGTGCCGATATACGAACCGAACACCTGGCCGAAGCCATACACTACCGCAGTTTGGATAGGGAAACTTGGGGAGGGTAACAACATTTATAGTGTTGCTACTACCTTATAGATTGTCTTAGTAATACAGACTGGAGCTTTACGAGATTTAATTCAGAAGTGGTATAAAGAATAAAAATCAAAGATTGAATGGCAAAGATTATTAAATCAAACCTGCTAGATAATTGTTAAACAGGAATCTCAATCTCATCATTAAACTTATAAATCAAAATATACAATGTTACCAATAATTACTAAAACTGATAATTACAAAGTTGAGGGCACAAATATTTTCCTGGTTTGCGAAACTTCGGATTTGCCAGATGGCTGTTTCGATGCCCAAGAAGTTGGATATATTACTCAAAGGCTGAGCGAAAAAAACCAAAATACGGTGGTTTTAAACAAACTTGGACACATTGCCATCGTCAGCCGAATTTCAACCTCCGAGGAAACAGACCAAAACAAAGTGCTCGAAAAATGCCGCAAATCCGGCGAAAGTATTTTGGGCGTTTTGAAAGAGCACAAAATCGAATCGGCTTGTGTGGTTGATTGTTGCATCAAACAACAGGAGGCCTTAGCTTTTGCCGAAGGCATAGTTTTGGGGAATTATCAGTTCCTCAAATACCGCAAGGATCGCGCCGAAAAAGAATCGCTTTTAAAAGCAATAGACATTTTCGGTTCAGCCATTGAACCTGAATCCATTAACGAGTTAAATATTTTGTGCAAAGCGGTTTACGCCTGCCGTTCTCTTATCAACGAACCCCTTTCGACACTCAACGCAGAAAAACTTTCGCTCAATTTCGAAGCCATGGCCCTGGAAGCGGGAATTAAAATCGAAATCCTGAACAAGCAAAAAATAGAAGCCTTGAAAATGGGTGGCCTATTGGCTGTTAACCTTGGTAGCATTGATCCGCCGACTTTCAGCATTTTGGAATACAAACCCGAAAATGCCGTTAACACCAAACCTATTGTTTTTGTTGGTAAAGGCGTTGTTTACGATACCGGCGGCCTCAGTTTGAAACCGAGCGCGTCCATGGAAACCATGAAATGCGATATGTCGGGTTCGGCGGCGGTAGTTTCAGCTTTGTATGCCATTGCTTTGGCAAAACTGCCGGTTTATGTTGTTGCGCTTGCCCCGGCAACCGATAACCGTCCGGATGGGAATGCGTATGTGCCTGGCGATATTATAACCATGATGGATGGCACCACCGTGGAAGTGCTCAATACCGATGCCGAAGGACGCATGATTCTTGCCGATGCCCTTACTTATGCCAAAAAATATGACCCAATATTAGTGATTGACATCGCTACCCTCACAGGAGCCGCCGAAGCTGCTTTGGGGAAATTTGGCATGGCCGGAATGCACAATAATGCAGAAGCCTATTTCAATACCATGTTGAAAAGTGGGTTTAAAGTGAGCGAGCGTATTGCCGAGTTTCCTTTCTGGGACGATTACGAAGACTTGTTGAAATCGGAAATTGCCGACATGAAAAATATTGGCGGGCGTTTTGCCGGGGCCATAACCGCAGGCAAATTCTTACAGCATTTTACCGATTACCCTTATATCCATCTGGATATTGCCGGCCCTGCTTTTCTCGAAAAACGGGACAGTTACCGTACTTCAGGTGGAACAGGTGTTGGCGTTAGGTTGCTTTTCGATTTTGTAAAGGAAATGGCAGCC
>CAJAXK010000370.1 GCA_903946925.1 uncultured Bacteroidales bacterium
CGGGAATTAGGGTTTCGCCCGAAAACACAATTTCAATATTTTGAGCCGATTCGCCGGGCGGCAACATGAGTTTAACCTGATGGTAAGGCATTGCCGGTTGGCCAGGAAGTGCTGTCAACATTGTGTTTTCAAAATTCACCGACTGGTATTCGCCGTTGGCTACAACCGTTGGTTTACCAAAATGGTAAACAAATTCCACTTCACCTGAAAAGGCGGTATGTGTAATGGAAAATATCAGGGCAAAAAGGAGGATTAGCGCTTTCATGGCTTTGTTCAGTTTGGCGTTTACGATTAACAAAGCTAATATAAAACAATGAACCTGCAAAATTCCAAGCACTTACCAATTGCAATCCATATATTTATTATTCGAACAACCAAACCCCTTTGTTGATATTGGCTTTTTCTTCAAGCTGTTCAAGCATAAATGAAGCAACATTGGCACGCGAAATTTTCGGGCTTCCTTTAAGGATGGTTTTTCCATTACCATTTTTCAGGTTTCCGGTTTTGGGGCCATCGGTAAGCCCGCCCGGACGTACAATTGTCCATTGCAGTTTGCTTTTGACAATACGCTGTTCGTTGGCGTTGTGGTCGGCAAGGGGAACACGCAGAAAAACATCAGCTACTAAAAACCTTATCACCGGCCCCATAAAATAGCGGCTTTCGCCAGCTCCGATGCTTGAAAGATAGATAAACCTTTTTGTACCTAGCTTTTCCATTAGCGTAACAATACGGTCAATACCTGCAATCAATTCAGGTGAATGCTTTGTTAAGGAACCTCCACCTAATGTAGAAAAACATGCATCAGCGCCCGAAATAGCTTCTTCAAGTTTTGCCGAATCATCCAAACTTCCGGTTATTATCCTCAGATTTGGATGTTTTTGTGCAATAGAACCTTCCCTGCGAACATAAGCTGTTACCAAATGGCCATTGTCCAAAGCCTGGCCTAACAAAAGCGCACCGGTTTTACCGCTTGCACCAAAAACGACTATTTTCATATAATTGATTTTAAAGTAAATACGCGTCAGGATGATTTGTGATTCTCTCGGAATTTGACTCTTTTTATCCGAGCATTGTCACTGCAATATTAACATTACTTACGAAGTAAAGTTCTGAAAATTTATTCCAAAACGGGGTTTCCTTCAACAAATCAGGCTTTTACCAACAAATGTCTCTTGACGGGTTAAAGGATTGCCATAATGAGAATGCTATTGTAAGTGATTTATTCCACCTACAAATTTTACCTTTGTATCCAAATCTCTTTTCCCAGTATTACCTTATGGACCAGACACAGATAGATTTTTACAACTCTTTACCTCCTGACGGAAAGTATATTTTAATTGTGGCGGCGATAATTGCTGATGATATTTCCTCGTATTATTTCCCCGACCTTTTGATGCGGAAAAGAAAAATTACCAATAAGCAAATTTTGGCGATTTTAGAATCCTCGTTCCAAAATGGGCTTTTGACAAGGGCTAATCCCCGTGATTTCAAAGCAACGCCTGAATTATTGATTTATTTGACACCAAAGCTGGCCGATTATTCCCTTGAATATTTGGAAATCAGTCAACGGGCAAGTTATTATTATCGCAGTAATTCCGCCGAACGAAATTTGCGTGATTTTTTGTACAACCTGCTTTTCAATCCCAAAAAACACCTTGAGTCGGAAAGAAAATTTCTTGAATTTGGATTCGACCAGCTCCATGGTTCCATGTCGGGATTATTGTATAATGAAGACTATCGGGATTTTTTGCCCCAGATAAGTTATTCCATTATCAGCCGATTAGTAAAAAGTATAATTAATTCCGGTATCGCCAACCTTGAACCTATTGCCAATATCGAAAAGTATATCGAGGATTTAAAAGCAGGCGATGCACTTCAAAATCAGGCCTCGCTCCCATCCCTAAAAGTGGAAATACCCTTTTATAGGGGACATTTCCATAAAGCACTGGAACTGAACAAATGGGAAGTTGCGAACTTTAATATCATGGCCATTACCTTTTTAACAAATGGGAACTTAAAATCCTCCTTAGCCAATTTTGATAAAGGCTTAAAAGCACAACGGGCCATCGTGCGTGGCGCCCAACTGCCAGTGTTGCCACACGAGGCCTTTTATTACCTGGTAGCCCTTTTGTGTACCAAGCCCGAAGAAACCTCAGAAACATTCCAGAAAATAAAGGCCTCCTTGATAAAAAGAAATTTCAGCACATCCGAAAGTTTTTTCAAGCCGGTGATAGAGTATTATTTTAACGATAAATCCAACCTTTACATATCTGAGAAATTTTTGGCTGATAGCATAAAATCTGAAAATCAAGATTACTATAACCTTTTACGTTTCCTGATATTGTACATGATTAACGCCAAGCCCGACAATA
>CAJAXK010000371.1 GCA_903946925.1 uncultured Bacteroidales bacterium
AAAACAATCGGATCATCAAGCCTCGTTGAAGTTATCGACCGTATCCTCGACAAAGGTGTCGTAGTTGATGCATGGGTTCGCGTTTCATTGGTTGGTATCGAGTTACTTGCTATCGAAGCAAGGATCGTGGTAGCTTCAGTTGAAACTTACCTGAAATATGCCGAAGCTATTGGACTAACTGCTAAAGCCGCATAAGGCAAATTGCAGTTAAGCAGTTATTCTTGCTAAAGCATCCTTATGGATAGGGTATCCGAAAGCATGAGTTACCAGGAATTGCTTCTTACATCAGAAACTGCAAACGAAACTATTGAATTGAAATCCGAATAAGTATCAGTACCCATCAACAAAAAACCATCTCCACCTATTATTGAAATATCACATCAACCGTTCAACCAATTATCGCATAAATTATTCAATGCATCAACCCATCAACACTTCGACTTCGCTCAGTGTCCGCCCATTACCCCATTATCGCATTGCCCCATTACCAAATTAACACATTAACACATTACCGCATTAGCACATTAGCAAATTAGCACATTAACGCATTAGCAAATTACCACATTATCGCATTAACAAATTACCCCAATGTCAAACCAACCTGAATTAAACATAGATGGATTTTTCGACAACTTGATTTCGTCGTACGAAACCCGTATCCAGAAAATTCAGACTGCTTTCCAATCAACCGAAATTATTACGGAATCATCACATTCCTTGTTCGACAATGTGCATAACTCGTTGAACGACTTGCGTAAAGAAAGGGATTTGTTGAATTCGAGGCTTTGCGAAGTGATGGCCAAAAATGGCTCGCTGCGTAAAAAAGATTACAATACCATGATGGCCGGCATATTAGGCACCCTCGAAGAAAAAGAAAGGGAAGCCGAAAGCCAATTTTTGCTTTTCATGGAAGCACAGAAAGAAACAGCCCAAACGCTAAAAAACAGCCTCTTGGGCATTAAAGATATAACCTCACAAGGCACCAACGAAAAAATTGCGATCATAAAAGAGCAACTTTCTCAAATATCGAAACAACAGGAAATGAGAAAGGAAACGGTAATGAAAACATTTACAAATTTCCAGCAAATGCACAACCGCATGATGGAGTGCCTCGAAAGTCTGATCCAAAAAGGCGAACACATTGCGGTACAAGATATAAAAAACGTGAAAGAACTGATAAGCAGAGAATTGAACTAACACAAAACAACCTAATTAATCATTAACCAATAGGAGATAACAAAATGGGACTATCATCAGAAATGAAAAACTTGAGTGAGGAAATCCTTGCTTCATTCAAACAAAGGATCAAGGAAAACGAAGATCTTGTGAACGATGTGCAGCAAACCCTTGATGGTTTCCGTAAAGACCATCAGGAAATGGCCTCCATTTTAAACGCCAATGCCAAGGCTTTGCGAAACGATCTTGCCACCGGCGAAAAAGAACGTTTGAGCAATTTCAGTGGCTTGATGGCAGGCATACATGTTACAATTGGTTCCATACAGCAGGAAGTAATGGCAATTCAGGCTTCCACTGTAAACATGATCAACGACTTTAATGTAGAACGCGGCGTTATGGCCGGCGATTTGGATAAATTTTTTGCAGAAGGGAAAGCCGACAGGGCAAAGAACGAAAAAACCAGGATGGAAGATTTCGACTCTCTGATGAAAAACATCAACGAAGATATTAAAAGCATCAACGAAGAAGTACTGGCTATTTTTAAGGAAACCAACGAAATGCTAGACAAGTTTGAGAAAGAGCATCTCGAAATGTCAGCCGAACTAAAAGCCGATTTAAGCAAGAACCTGGCGGATAGGGTTGAATACACCCGTACCATGCTGAACGGTTTCCAAAAAAGGTTATCCGAAATAAGCAAGGAAAACCAAAAAATGGCTCAACAACTGAGGAAAGACCTTGATAAGGGCGAAAACGTAAGGCTTTCGGATTATAAAGGTTTGATGAAAGATATACATGTAGCCATTAATGGGATACGCACAGATGTGATGGACATTAAGAAAACCACCTCTGGCCTCATTGGCTATTATGCAAAGGATAGGGGCGAAGGCGTAGCCGAATGGGCAAAAATGCAAGATGCCATTGCCAAGTTGAGGGAAACCGGCATTGTTGCACCAGCTAAGGCTGAAGTTAAAAAAAAAATAAAAACGGAAAGCCCAGTTGAAGTAGCAAAGCAAGCTCCGGTAGTAATAATTGAAGCTCCGGTTGAAGTAGCAGCAGAAACACCGGCTGAAGTAGTTGTAGAAATTCCAGTTGTTGTTGAACCTGAACCCGTTGCCCCAATGACGTTGGAAGAAAAGGTTCTGGATTATATCAATAAGCACCCGAATGGAGTAAAAGTATCGGAAATGGAAGGCCCATTAGGTGAAACGCGTATGAAAATCGGTTTTATTGGCAAAGCCCTATTGGACGAAGGTAAAGTGCAAAAAGTGGAAAACGTGTATTTTCCGTTAAAATAAAAACTGCTTATCAATCGGGGTTGAAGAAACACAAAGCTTCAACTCCGATTTTTATCGCTTATAAACGCCAAACCCATTTCAGCTTGTTCCGACTACCGTACAACAGCTATAACACAGTTTACTAACAACCAACCAATAACTTTTCACTTATCACTTATAACCACATTGCCATGTCAAAAATAATCAAATGTGCATTTTGTAGTGGAACAGGAAAAGACCCGTTTGAACTGTTGTCGCCCATATCCGAATGCCTGGTTTGCAGCGGCAAAGGCGAGGTTGAAATAGAAACACCGGTAAAGAAATGTGTGTTTTGTAATGGCTCAGGTAAAAACCCATTAGGTGCCAGGGTTGCTTGTATTGTTTGTAACGGCAAAGGGAACAATTACAGTACAAGCAACCAACCTTGCACCCAATGCAAAGGAACTGGAAAA
>CAJAXK010000372.1 GCA_903946925.1 uncultured Bacteroidales bacterium
CCCATGCTTTTGCGCACGTGGTGCAATCCAAATTCATCCAGCAGCGATTCGAGTTTTTCAGACTGTTCCTTTTTTTTCAATTTGGTAAATTCGAGTACGGCACGGATATTATCCTCAACGCTCAACTGCCTGAAAACTGAGGCTTCCTGTGCAAGGTAACCAATCCCAATCTGCGCACGGCGATAAACCGGTTCGTTGGTAATTTCGCGATCGTCCAAAAAAACTTTTCCCTGCAAAGGCTTTATCAGACCAACAATAATATAAAACGAAGTTGTTTTCCCAGCACCGTTAGGGCCGAGCAGCCCTACAATTTCGCCTTGTTCCACCTGAATGGTAACGTGGTTAACAACTGTACGTTGGCGGTATTTTTTAACAATATCTTCGGTGCGTAATATCATATTTGTGTTTTCGATGGGCAAAAGTAGTAAAATATTTGTTTGAAGGGGTTAGGGGTTTGGGGTTGGGGATTAGGGGATTGACGGTTGTTGCTCAAAGCTGGCTAAATTGAATACTGCACTTCGACAGACTCAGGGACCAACCCTTTGAACATTTAACAGCAAAGTGATTGAACATTTGCACTTCGACAGACTCAGTGCCCGGCCTTTTTAAACTTTAACAGCGAAACGATTGCACTTCGACAGGTTCAGCTAACGGCTCTTTGAACTTTTAACAGCTAAGCGATTGAACAATTGAACATTCGAACAATAGAACAAGTGAACAAGCGAACATTTGCAATTCGACAAGCTCAGTGACCGATACTTTGAACCTTGAACGCGAAGCAATTGAACGCGAAGCAATTGAACGCGAAGCAATTGAACGCGAAGCAATTGAACATTTGAACCCTTAAACCTCTTTCCCTTCCTAAAAATCAAAATTCATCGAAACCATAACCCCAAAAGGTTTGATATTTGGATGATCGTTGTAGAATAACCTCCAAACAGCATCCACCCTCAGGAAACGGAAAATATTTTCAAGGCCAACGCCAGCTTCCATGTATGGTTTTGTGATAAAATAACTTCCTGTAGGTAACTGATTGAAGAATTTATTCTCGTACGACGAATGGCCGTAAGCACCTTTAAACTGCACAACCTCGCGCCACTTTAGTTTTCGGATGGCAGGGATATGGTTTAGGAAAAAGCCTTGCATGTGGTAAATAAGATGATACGAAACATATTCGTCGCTTATAAACTCGTAATAATTCATCAGGTTGAACGCATAATCGTCGTGATAAAAAGTTTCGTTCCCTGGCAAAATTTTCAACAATGGGAAAGGCAATGTCCCCCAAGTTTTGCCAGCTTCGATGGTATATTTGAGCCACCCTGCCGACAGGAAACTAAACCATTGCGAAGTATTTAGCCGCAGGCTGTGATACTTATATTCCCCGTTAAACAAACCTTTAACACCATACGCATACTGAAAATTAAACACGGGATATTGCGAACTTACAACAGTGCGCTCAAACTCGCCCGTCAATACTTTTTCGCGGTAGCCGTAATGGATATCAATAGCTAATTCGGTTGTAATAATTTGGTTTCTTGGTATATAGCTGTCGCTAACAGGATCATAAAGATAAATTCCGGCACCTTCGAGGGTAAATATACGGCGGTTGTTAATAGTAAAAGTATTATGAAAACCTGTGAACCATTCATGCTTGTAGGAACCTTTATATTCCGAAACCATCGAGAGTTTATCCTGGGGATTTCTCCTAAAAATGGAGTTTAAAATAAAATCTTCCCTGAATGCCCCTTCCGAACCGCCCAATTGCTCCATATCGTATTTATAGGAACCCGAAAGAACACGGTCGGGGGTTTTGCCAATCATGTACATAAAACCGAGGCTGTACTTAAAATCCTGATCGCGGGTTCCATAAGCAACATAGCCGTTGAGCATCAGGCGTGTCGAAAAATCGTTGCTTGTTCGCGCCCCAATCCTGAATCGGCTGCCTTCAATTGCATTATAGCTATAGGTTGAAGCATACGGACCCCACTCCATTTTGCCTTTTACATAATATCCGGTTACTACCATTTTAATAATATCGAGATAGGTATTAAAAAGCGGCATTTTCATCAGCGTATCACTAAGCTTATACACAGAGGCCTCACGTTTAGAAAGTGCTTCGGGGCGCGAGCTTTGCCAAAATTCATCTGTTTTACGGTTGGCATCCTCTAAAACAATTATATTGTTTGGCATCGAATAAATTTTTTCGTCGCGTACAGGGTTAAAATCGTATTTAGAGTACATCACGGTGCGTGTGCCAAAAAAACCAGTAGTTACCTTGGCATCATCCACAACATTAAAATCGGCAACGGTTTTTTCGCGTGTTAGCATCCACTGCCCATCGGTGGTGTTATCGAACTCCTGCGAGATTACCATATCGTTGATAAAATTGATATTGGCATCGCCTGCCATACGCATTTCTAATTTTTTGAGCGCATACGAGGTATCGTTCACCCAAAAGTTACCGGTAAAAGCAAACTCCTGTTTCCGCCTTGGCTTAAACATGATATTATAACACCATTTATTATCGATAAATGTAGAGTCAACAAGGTAATACTTATAATATAGGAGTCCGAAATTTGAAATTGGGCTTACAAAATTCTTTTGAAAAAGGCTTATAAAATTATCATAAACCTTTACATCCTGTGCCAGGTTGCCCACAAATTGCGACATACTAGGATTTTCGACACCCGAAATTTGCGAAGCACGGATAATTTCTTTTCGTTCCCGGGGCGACTTGCGAAAATACAAATCGGAGAAAGTTTCGGAAATCATTATCGGAAGATACGTTTTGCCATTTACAACACTTGTGTCCATTTGTTCAAATACGAACTTAAAAGGCTCCAAAATCCTTTTGTTCTGAAATTTTTCATTCAGGTTATTGATATCGAACTGCATTTTTGTATAAGCCTGGCACTGAAAAGATTCGACCTTGTCGGGATCGTTGTTCGGTTTATTTTCAATAATGCGCCGCAGGATTTTTTCGGCAGGGTTTTCGCCTGGCCTGATTACCACCCCGGTTAATTCGTAGCGTTCGGGTTCCATTAATATGTCAACCACCTGAAAACGGTTGCGCTGTATGGGCAAATAAATAGTGTTATATCCAATGTAAGATGCTACAAGCGTGTCGGTTGCTTTGCGCGATTCGAGGGAAAAATGGCCATCGAAACCGGTGGTTGCACCAATTTGGGTGTTTTTAAAGTAAACGCTGACAAAGGGAAGGGTGTCGCCGGTTTGAGCATCACGAACCATTCCCATAATTTTTGTAGCTTCCTGAGCATGAACATGTTTAGGAATGCAAACTGCCATAAATAGCAGCAAACCAACAAAAAGGAAAACAAATGGAATGTGTATCGGTTTATTCATGAATTTTTTGTCGGAACAATGTTTGTGCCAATTATAATGTGGCAGCTAACCCTTTGTGTTAAAATTAATTAAAACGATTGGTATTTATAATAACTGGTTTGATTAAAGCTTAAGGTCGTCCCAAAACTCAACGGCGCGGCGCATGTGGGGGACTACAATTGTGCCACCAACCAAAGTTGCGATGCCTAACACCTCAAATAGTTCCTCCTCTGTTACATTGTTTTCCTTGCATTTTAGCAAATGGTATTTAATGCAATCGTCGCAGCGCAACACAAGCGAAGCCACCAAACCCATAAGTTCTTTAGTTTTCACTGGCAAAGCCCCGGCTGTGTAAGCATTGGTGTCAACATTAAAAATACGTTTCACCACCTTGTTATCAACAGAAAGGATACGTTCGTTCATCCTGGCACGGTAGTCGTTAAATTGGTCTGCTTTTTCGCCCATTGGTTGTTTTTTTTTAAGTTGATGGGTTGATGGGGTTGATGGGTTGATGGGGTTGATGGGTAATATGGTCATTCAGTGGTTGATTCGAGTGTCATTCAATGGTTGATTCGGTGGTCATTCAGTGGTTGATTCGATTGTCAGTCTGTGGTTGATTCGGTTGTTATTCAGTGGTTGATTCAATTGTCATTCTGTGGTTGATTCGGTTGTTATTCAGTGGTTGATTCAATTGTCATTCAGTGGTTGATTCGAGTGTCATTCAGTGTTTGATTTGGTTGTCATTCAGTGGTTGATTCGAGTGTCATTCAGTGGTTGATTCGTAAATCGTTATTCGTAAATCGCAAATGGATAATGGTTTTATAATTTCGACTCATTCATCTCACCGCATTTTCAAATTTTCAAATTCCCACATCCTCAAATTCCCACATTTTCACATCATCGCATTATCAAATTATCCCCTCCTTCAATATGTCGTGCAAGTGAATCACCCCCATGTATTTTCCTTCGTCAACAACCAAAAGTTGTGTAATGTTTTTGGAGCGCATCAAATCGAGCGCATCGCTTACCAATTCGTCCGAACCAACAGTAAGTGGGTTGGCCGAAAGGATATCTAAAGCCCTCAGACCCGAGACATCGGTGGTTCCTTGCAACATTCGGCGCAGGTCGCCATCGGTAATAATGCCGGCCAACTTATCATTGTCCATCACGGCAGTGCAGCCTAAACGTTTCGACGAAATTTCGATAATTATTTCCCTTATCCCTTTTTCTATTGCCACCATTGGTTTTTCGTTATGGAAATACAAATCGGCGACACGCAGGTACAACCTCTTGCCAAGCGCACCACCTGGATGGTACCGCGCAAAATCGGCTGAAGTAAATCCACGGCATTCGAGCAAAGCAATAGCCAACGCATCGCCCATTACCAATTGTGCGGTTGTACTTGAGGTTGGGGCCAGGTTGTTAGGGCAGGCTTCGCGCAAAACCGATGAATCAAGTATAACATCGGCCTGTAGTGCCAAATATGATTTTAAGTTCCCTACAAGGGCTACTAATTTGTTCCCGAGTAATTTTAACAAGGGCACCAAAACCTTTATCTCTGGGGTATTTCCACTTTTCGAAAGGCAAATAATAATGTCCTCCTGGCTTATCATACCCAAATCGCCGTGTATAGCATCGGCGGCATGCATAAAAACAGCCTGTGTACCAGTAGAATTCAGGGTAGAAACAATTTTTGCCGCAATATTTGCACTTTTGCCAATGCCCGTAACAACCACTTTGCCTTTTGATTGCAAAATGAGTTCGACGCATTTTACAAAATCGTCGTTAATTCCATTTCTAAGACCTTCAATTGCAGCCGTTTCTTCTGCAATAGTTTGAAGTGCAATCTGTTTAATTTCGTTTGAGGATTTCAATACCGGGTTGTTAAATTGAACCAGCAAAGATAGGAAGAAAAGCCGGAAATGATTTTTGAAACAAATTGCGTCATTAAGCCAACTATAAAAGCTCTTTCCCCTTTGTAAATATATCAATATTTAGAGCCGTATATTGGTTAGTTAGAGTCTGTCCACAGAGTTGGGTTTTAATTCTATTTACGATGTACGAGTTACAATTGACGAGCCTAACTCACTGAAAAACAATTGTAAGCGGTACATTTTTGGTTAAACCAAGATTAAAAACACACACTAATTAAAATTATACCCCAAAGGGTTGCAAAAAAATATCCAGATTTTTTCATTTGATTTGCCCGATCAAAAAACTTAAAATGAAGAACCACAACTAAGCATCGTGATTAAAAGAGTTTTTTTAGAACGGGCCCATTGTTAAAATTTTCTTAATTACAAATTGCTTTGATTTTAATTATACTTTTGCACCCTTTTTGGTTAACCCAACAATGAAGTTGGTATTTTTGCTTTAAATTTATGTGGCAGTGCGGATAAATAAACCTGGGTCGATTTGCGTTAAGAGCAATAAATTAAATAATTCAGAGTTTTTTTATTTGGCTTGGAATTAATTAACCAACTGAATACAAAATGGTTACATTTAATGCATTAAAAAAAAATATTTTCAGGTTTATTTTTTTTGCATTTTCACGAAAAGTTGTATTAACTTTACCTTATACAACGGTAATCAACCTAAAATTTAGACTCATTTGTACACTTTAACCATACCGGTAAGCCGTGGGTATTTTTGAAAAAATGGGTCTAAACAAGTAAGAAAAAATATGCCGGATGTAATGGGATTTTAACACAACAGATTAATTCTCATTTTTACCTTGCCTAAGTATCAATAAAGCAAGCATCACAAACCGATGCGAATAATATGAATAATGCCAGTGGAATGAAAAAAAATGCAGATTTCAAAGATTATCCATTACAATCTACTCTCAAAAAAATATTTGGTTTCGAGAGTTTTAAAGGAAATCAGGAAGCAATAATCAAGAATTTACTCAAAGGCAACGATACTTTTGTAATCATGCCAACGGGTGGAGGCAAGTCCATGTGTTACCAATTGCCGGCAATGTTATTGCCTGGCACCGCCATAGTGATTTCCCCACTAATATCACTAATGAAGAACCAAGTAGATGCCATGAGGCAATTTGGCGCCGATAAAGGCATCGCCCATGTGTTGAACTCTTCATTGTCGAAGGTTGAGGTATTACAGGTAAAAAGCGATCTGACCGAGGGAAAAACAAAACTTCTTTATGTGGCACCCGAATCGCTCACCAAAGAAGAAAATATTGCCTTTTTCAGGGATATCAAAGTATCGTTTTATGCCATTGACGAAGCGCATTGCATCTCGGAATGGGGCCATGATTTCAGGCCAGAATACAGGCGGCTACGGCCTATAATCGATGCTATTGGTCAGGATGTCCCGGTGCTTGCCCTTACCGCTACCGCAACGCCAAAAGTGCAACAGGACATACTCAAAAGTTTGGGCATGCAGGAAGCAGCCCTTTATAAATCCTCGTTTAACCGCTCCAACCTCTATTATGAAGTAAAGCAGAAAAACGATGATGTTAACAAGGATGTAATCCGGTTTATTAAAATGCACACCGGCAAATCGGGTATAATTTACTGCCTGAGCCGGCGACAAGTAGAGGAGTTGGCTGAAACACTTGTAGTTAACGGAATTAAAGCATTGCCATACCATGCAGGCTTGGATTCGTCGGTCAGGGTCGAGAACCAGGATAAATTCCTGATGGAAGAGTCGGATGTAATTGTTGCCACCATTGCTTTTGGGATGGGGATTGACAAACCTGATGTGCGCTTTGTAATACATTACGATATGCCCAAGAGCCTCGAAGGATACTATCAGGAAACAGGGCGTTCGGGCCGCGACGATGGCGAAGGCATTTGTCTTGCATTCTACGCTTATGAGGATATTGAAAAACTCGAAAAATTTAGTAAAAACAAAGGTGTTGCAGAGCAGGAAATAGCTAACCAATTATTAATGGAAGTAGTTTCCTTTGCCGAATCGGCCATGTGCCGCCGCAAACAACTGCTGCATTATTTTGGCGAAATTTATAAAGAGGATAATTGTGGCAATTGCGATAACTGCCTGCATCCAAAAACCAAAATTGATGGCCGCGAATATGTTGACCTTGCACTTGAAACTGTACTGGCTACCAAACAATTATGCAAAGCAAAACATATTGTAAGCATATTAATCGGCAAAGTTACCTCGCACATTAAATCCTACAAGCACAACGAACTTGATGTTTTCGGCAAGGGGATGGAAGAGAGCGAGCGTTTTTGGGATGGCGTTGTGCGTCAGATGCTTATCGAAAGGCTTGTGGTAAAGGACATCGAAAATTATGGCATTCTGAAAATTACACCCGAAGGGCAAAAGTTTTTAAAGAAACCGTATGCCGTGATGGTGGTAAAAGATACCGATCCTGAAGAAGGGGACGATGATGAAATGATGTCGGGTGGCGGTGCGCGTACCAGCACTACCGACAAAACGCTTTTCTCCCTTTTAAAAGACCTTCGCAAGGAACTTGCACGCAAAGAAAGCTTGCCGCCGTTTGTCATATTCCAGGATCCTTCGCTCGAAGACATGGCGATACAGTATCCTATCAATATGGATGAACTTCAGCGGATTACAGGTGTTGGCGCAGGCAAAGCCCAAAAGTATGGAAAACCATTCCTGGAACTTATTTCATCGTATGTGGAGGAAAATGAAATTATCAGGCCAATGGATATGGTGGTAAAATCAGTTGTAAATAAATCGGGGTTAAAAGTCTATATTATTACCAATATCGACCGCAAAATCCTGCTCGAAGATATTGCAACAGCCAAAAACCTGACTGCCGACGAGTTGCTCACCGAAATTGAAAGCATAGTTGATTCTGGCACCAAACTCGACCTTACTTATTACCTTAACGAAACCATTGACCCATACCACCAAGAAGAAATAAGGGATTATTTTATGGAAGCCGAAACTGATTCGGTAGAGCAGGCACTGAGGGATTTAGGCGAAAACGAATTTACCGAAGAGGAAATAAGGTTGGTCCGTATCAAATACATTTCCGAAGTTGGCAATTAATCGTTTAACAGATAAGTGTTTTTTTTAACTTCGCAGCCTGATTCATTTTATTGTGGATCAGGTTGTTTTTATTACAAATCAGATATTCAAAAAACAATGACAGAAGAAACCAACAACACCATCGAAAACATTTCCACCCCCGAAAGCAGAGCTTCCAATCCTGTACCCGTGCAAACCATTGAAGCATCCGCTCCCGTTGCAACCAACAAAATAAACCCGCTATTGCTGGCACTCAACATTGTAATGCTGATAGGGCTTGTAGTGCTGTATATCCTACATTTTACCGGTAGCGGGAAATCGGGCAATTCTATTGGCGGTGCTATCGCTAAAGCAAGCAAGGGAAACATTTCTGTAGCTTTTGTCAACAACGACAGCATTTTAAGCAATTACGAATTAGTTAAAAAAATGCGTGCCAACCTCGAAGCCAAAGGCAGGCGCCTCGAAGGCGAAGTAGCTTCTAAGCAGCAAGCGTTTGAAAAAGATGCTGCCTATTTCCAGGATCAGGTAGCCAAAAAAACGATAAGCGAGCAGAGCGCACAGGAAATTTACGGCGAATTGCAACAGAACCAGAAAGCAATATACGACCTCCGCGACCGCTACGCTGCCGAATTGCAGCAAAGCGAAATGGACATGAACGTTGCCCTCATAGATTCGGTGATGAACTTCCTGAAACGCTATAACGACAAATATAAGTTTGATTATATACTCGGTTTTACCAAAGGTGGCAACATATTGTTCGCCAACGATACACTTGATGTAACCGGCGATGTAATTAAAGAATTGAATTCAGCCTACAAACAAAAACACGGAGGGAAATAGGATTTCTTGGTGTGCTCATTTTTATAGTACATTACGCACCTATTTTGAGGTGTACTCTTGGATAAACAACTTTCGAAAAGTTAAGATATGAAAAAGTGGGCTTTCTTATTTTGCATGTCATTACTCTGGGTGTCGTGCAACAGTATTTTAAGCTCAAAACCTGTTGGCACACTCAGCGAAAGCCAAATGGTTGATTTGCTTGTTGATATCCATTTAGCAGAAGCTTCTTTAAAAACAGGAAACGATTCAGTTTCGAGGTTGAACGATACCACGGGGATGCGTCAGCGTTTTTCCCAGGTTTTCGAAAAACATGATATTGCGCCAGACAGGTTCAATAAAAGCCTGAATTATTACATCGAGCATATCGAAGACCTGAATAAAATTTACTCCGAAGTTATTGCAAAGTTGACCGAAATGGATGCCCAGCTTACAGCGAAACCCCTTATATCAACTGAAGGGAAGAATTCCATAACTGGCCGACCCTCAAAAACACAAATGGCAAACCCATGGTACCGAACCCTCGATAAAAACTGGCAGCCAGTTGAATTTCAGTATTTTGATAATGAAAAATATCCTGTTACAACAACCAAAGGCCCTTTGAAATAGGATCTCAATAAAATCAATTCCCCTTTTTGCGGTTCTTTTAATGGCCATAAAAAAAGGAATGCAGGGAAATCATTTTTTCAGTCTTACAAAACAACTGGTTTCTAAATCAAAACCAGAAATAGCCAGCAGCCTGAAATTGTTTTCCCTGCATCCAAAGATTAAATTGTGCCTTTTATCCTTCCAATTCCCCGCTATAGTATTTGTAAAACCAGATAATGGTTTCAATTCCATTAAAGAAACATTCGAGGTGGTAATTTTCGTTTGGCGAGTGGGCTGCATCTGTATCGAGGCCAAAACCCATCAGTATGCTCTTAATCCCCAATACTTGCTCAAAGGTTGAAATGATTGGGATGCTCCCACCGCTCCGCACCGGAATTGGTTTAATGCCATAAACTGCTTCGTAGGCTTTGCTTGCGGCACGATATGCAGCCGTATCGGTTGGGGCTACATAAGGAAATCCGCCATGATGTTCGGTAACTTTTACCTTTACCGATGCTGGGGCGATAGATTCGAAATGCCGGGCAAAAAGTTCGGCCATTTTATGTGGCTCCTGATGCGGAACCAACCTCATGCTTATTTTAGCAAATGCTTTCGACGGCAAAACCGTTTTCGAGCCTTCGCCTGTATATCCGCTCCAGATGCCATTAACATCCAAGGTTGGGCGAATTCCGGTACACTCGTTTACAGTATAACCCATTTCGCAGAGGGTGGTTTCAATATTCAGTTTTTTCTTGTACTCTTCCAGATTAAAAGGGGCACGTGCCATATCCTGGCGCTCATCAGCTGTGAGGTTTAAAACATCATCGTAAAATCCAGGAATCGTGATATGGTTGTTTTCGTCGTGCAGCGAAGCAATCATTTTGGCCAAAATATTTGCAGGGTTGGCAACAGCCCCACCATAGAGCCCTGAATGTAAATCCTTATCAGGACCGGTTACTTCCACTTCCATATATGCCAAGCCGCGCAGGCCAACGGTTATGCTCGGGATATTGATTGCGATCATACTTGTATCCGAAACCAAAATCAGGTCAGCTTTAAGCAATTCGGTATGGTTTGGAAGCCATTTGGCCAAAGCGGGCGAACCCATTTCTTCCTCGCCTTCAATCATCCATTTTACATTAAACTGTAGTTGGTTTGTGGAAACCAGATACTCAAAAGCCTTTACCTGCATAAAAAGCTGGCCTTTATCGTCAACCGCACCCCGGGCGAAAATTTTCCCATCGCGGATTTCGGGTTCAAAAGGTGGCGAATCCCATAAATTAAGTGGGTCAACAGGCATAACATCATAATGACCATACACAAGTATTGTTGGTTTGGCCGGGTCAATTATTTTTTCGCCATACACCACCGGATGGCCTGTGGTTGGCATGATTTCAGCTTTGTCGGCCCCAGCTTTAATAAGCTGGTCAACAATATATTGCGCTGTTTTCACCATATCGTCCTTATGCTCGTTTTCGGAACTTATGGATGGGATGCGTATCAGGCCGAACAGTTCGTCTAAAAAGCGGTCTTTATTGGTTTGGATGTAAGTTTTGATTGGATCCATTTGCAAAAAGGGGTTAAATTATAAAGGATAAAAGTATAAAAAAGGGGGATAAGTCTTTACAATGCTAAAAATATTTCCAGATTATTTTACCAATATTTTTTTTGTGAAAATTTGTTGCCCCATTTCTATTTTGAAAAAGTAAATCCCTGGTTTAAATCCTGACAAATCAATGTGTTCCAGTTTTTGCGAACCGTTAGATTGATGCACAAGCCTTCCCAATGGGTCAAAAATATTTAGCAAATAAGGTTTGACAAAGTTTCCGAATTCAATTGTTATATCAGTTTCCACAGGGTTTGGATAGATTTTAAAACTATTTTCAGGATTTTCGTCCTGCGATACAATCAAAATCTGGGTGTCGAATTTGCAAGTATCGGAGCCTAACTGATTATATGCTATTAGTTTGCTATGAAATATCCCACTGCCCGGAAAAGTATGCGTGGGTGCCCATAAAGTAGAAAAGGTATTGTCGCCAAATTCCCATTTCACTGAAGTGGAACAATACGACAAATTGGTATAATCAACCGTGAATAAATTTGCCGTATGCGATTGGTTTGCAAGGGGTTTGTCGGGTGTAACATTGATAAACATGGAACCTACAACACCCGTATCAATATGGCACAAATACACATAATCCGATGTTTCGAGATGCAAAATTGGCGAGCTTGCCGATGAATCTGCGAACATCCATGATGGTGCCCAGTAATAGCCTGTAAAGTCGTCAATACAGGCATCGAGGCACACAAAATCGTTGCACCTTTGTTCTATTTCGGCAATTGGAAAATTTAAACATACTTCGTTGGCGCCAATCGAGGCCACAGCTTGGCGCAGCGTACTGTCGATATCGTAATCGTAATAATATCCCTGAAGCGGGATGGCTTTATGTATCAACACCGGATTGGTGGCGTGCAAATCGCTGTCGGACACATACATGGCATCGTAAAACGAAGCATCATCGCCAATCATGGTAAGTTGGCAGGTGGGGCATGGAATGAAATTGTTGTTCACCATTTCGGTTCCAAGTGGCTGCATTATGGTATCGCTTACAAGTATGTTGTTTTTGACTTTGGCACTGCAAAGGTAAATTTCGAGTTTTGATTCCAGGCCAAAGTTGTTGTGATGGATCATCTGGTTGGGACCTGTTGTGAAAACAGCTTTACCATAAAAGAAGTTGGAAATCACCTTTTGGTTATCGGATGAAAATTTGCAATCGCCAAAAAATTTGTTGAAATAAAAGAAAGAGTTATGGCAGAAATTTACATACGTTTCTTTTTCGGAAATATTTTCGACCATTTTCATGGTACTATGTGAAAAGGTTACGGGTTCGTGAAAAAGGTTGTTGTAAACAATTGAGGCCGTGATGTGTACAGTGCTGTAAAACTCATTGCCTTTAACATTTCCGGTAATACTGAGCCAATTGTAGTATGAGCCGAGATAAATCTGGTTCCCTTCGAAATACTGGTTCATAATATCCATATCACCCTCATTCAGATAAAGTGTGTTGTGCAGATAGTTCTTAATTGGATGCCCAAAATTGTCATGAATTGCCCCATTTATAGTATCATATTCAAAATCAATTTTCCCTTTAACTCCATCTATCAGAATGGTTCGCAACTCCGATGAAATATACGAATGGCTGAATTTTGCCGATTTCACATTCCCGGTCCAATCATATTTCAAACTTATCAAAGCATTATCGGGACTAAAGTTTACATTATCGGTTTTTTCGATCCTACAATGGCTGAACAGGATTTTATCCGATTTGTCAATGGTGATGCAGGTATTGGTTTGTCCCGGAAAAGGATGGATAGTGAGGTTTTTTAACGCTATATTGGATGTAGAAATAAATTTGACCGTTCCGGTAATTATCACAGAAGTAGGATCCTGGTTTTCGGCCTGAAAAGTTATGGTATCGTTTGAGCCAACAACGGGTATCGTTGTAATGGTAAACCCCGGATAATTGCCTGGCCTTACATTGAAAACCACATTTCCTGAAACGCCGTTGGAGCATACACTAGCAATAGCTTCGTAAAAATTTTCAAAATCGGGGTTTGTGCCTCCAATGGTAAACGTGCCCGACATTTGCGCAAAACAGTTTCTGGATAAAGAAAATAGGAGAAACAGGAATATCAGTATTTTTAATTTATTTGCTAAAGTATTCATTTTATGAGGATTGTTACTGTTTATTCAAAAAACTGATTTGGGATTTGGAAGCTGAAAATTATGGCGATTTCGTTAGAATCCAAAAGCCGTTATTCCTTTTCAAAGTATTTAATCTCAAAAGTTTCGCCATCGTATTTGCCGTACGAAAAGTGTTTTACCCAATCGCCCAAAATAATGCAACTTGCCTTATCCGATACTTTTATATTGGTTGGGATGTGCCTGTGCCCAAACACAAAGTAATCAATATCAGGGTTTTTGCTTGCCATTTCGCGCGAAAACACAAGCAAGTATTCTTTCTCGTGAAGGTAATAGTTTTGGTCTTTATCCTCTTTAATCATGTTCGAAATGCGGCTGCCACGCGAAAAATAAAGCCCCATTTTTGTGCCAAGGTCGGGATGCAACCAACGGAAAAGCCTTTGGTTGAATCGGAACAGGAAAACTTTTTTCATAAACTTGTACCTTTTGTCGCCAGGCCCAAGCCCATCGCCGTGTGCCAGGAAAAATTTCTTTCCTTTCAGTTCCGCTTCCTGTGTATCGTTGTGAATAATTACTCCCGCTTCGGTGTTGAGGTAATCAAATGCCCAAAAATCGTGGTTCCCTTTAAAGAAATGGACCGGGATGCCTTTGTCGGTAAGTTCGGCCAATTTGCCGAAAAGCCGTGTATATCCTTTTGGGACAACAGTTTTGTACTCAAACCAAAAATCGAAAAGATCGCCCATAAGGTAAATGGCTTCGGCATCCTGTTCAACCATCGTTAACCAGCGGATCAGTTTTTTTTCGCGAACAAGGCTGCTCTTGCCATCGGGGATACCGAGGTGGAAATCGCTGGCAAAATATATATTGGTTTTTGTCATTTATTGTGTTTTTGGAAGAGGTTCGCTTGGTGTTTATCAAAACAAAAATTCCGTTCCGAAGGTATTCAAGGTTAAACCAGGTATCGAATTTATCTCTTTAAAATATTTTGCTAATTTCCGATTTCATATCCTGTTAAAGTCGGGAATTGGTTTGCAAATTTAAGGCTTACAAGTCAACAATAAGTGCCCCTTGGTTTTTAATGCTATATGACTTTAATCCAGCTTTTTGTGTATCGGTGATCCATTTTTCTGTTTTATAAAAACTGTTGGAGCCATCAAAAATTATCAAACCCGGTTGGTAAAGCCTTTGCAAATCGTTGATGCGTAGCTTCGGATTGTTCCTGATTACCAAATAATCAACCTTAAGCTTAAAACAATTTCCTGTTGGCTTTGGGATGCTGTCAATCAAAGCAATGCGTTTATCGAAAAACAAAAAGTTATTGCCAAAATTCCTCAGCGAATGTATTTGTTTTGGGACTTGTTGATGATGTTCGGTAACAGTATCGAGGGCAAAAACCATTGCTTGTGATAAACCATAGAGGGATTTTGCGCCATCGAGGTTAAATTTATTGGCTTTTTTATCCTTCAGCAATGCCGAATCGGCTAAAAGCACCTGTTGTTGACCGTTAACAAACCCAACAGCAGTAAGCTTATTAGCACTATAAAACACTATTTTTTGCTGCTTTTGCCGCTGGGTTTCGGTGAAGGTAAAACTTACCGAGAGCAACAAAACCAACATCATGGAAATGTATAGCATCCCTTTTTTCCTCAATGCGAAAAGCAGCATTAACGAAATCAGGATCATGTAAAGCAAGAGCATTTCTTTGGTAAAAATTGAAGTAACTTTTAAAACAGAGTATGGCAAACGCTCTATAAACCCAACCGAATAGTTTAGCACAAATAGCAGGAAATTGGTAATAAGCCCTAAAAAATTACTAATTACCGGAATTGCGGAAGTAACCAACACCGACAAACCCGAATATATGGCGAGAAAGGACAGCGGTATTGCAATGAGGTTGGCAGGGATAAAATAGGCGGGGAACTGATGGAAATAAAGCATGGTGAGCGGTGCGGTTGCAATTTGAGCAGCCAGCGAAACCGCAACCAAATCCCAGATTTGATTCCCGATTTTGGTTTTTGGGTTCAACAGGTTGGCAATTGGTTTGTTAATAAAAACTATCCCTACAATGGCAAGGTACGATAGTTGAAACCCGATATTGCTGATCATCAATGGGTTGATAAGTAACAAAACCAAAGCCGAAACAGCTAAAGAATTAATAATATGCACGTTGCGCTTGCTTGCATTTCCAAGCGAAATAAAGGTGAACATAGCCGCCGACCTCATTACGGGTGGCGACATTCCGGTTAAGAGGGCATACGCCCAAATTGTAACCAATATCAAAGCTGTTTTGAAATACAGTTGCCGGCCTTCTTTTTTCATAAACCCAAGCAGGAAGCTGATTACTATAAAAATTACGCCCACATGGAGACCCGAAACGCTCAAAATGTGAGTTACCCCCGAACCTGAGTATGCCTGCAAAGTTTCACTGTCGAGCATGTCGTTTTGACCTAAAATCAAGGCTGATGCAACGGCAAATTCCTGTCCTTTCAAACCATTGTGGCTTAATATCGCCACAAATTTTTGCGAAACCTGATGCGCCAACCTGGTAATACTGAAACTAATAGGTTTAGAGGTAAGCTGCCACGAAAATTTGTTCAGATAGACCTGATGGTAAACATTGTTGGTGGCCATGTATTTTCGATAATCGAAAGCGCCGGGGTTTTGTGGCGGGCCAATTTCCTGAACATCGCCCGAAAAGTAGATAGTGCTTCCTTCGGTTGGCATTTTTTTAAGTGAATCTTTTGCAAAATAGGCCAATATCCGGCCGTTTGCATTCATGATACTATTGCCTTTTTTCAGGCTTTTTACATGTAATATTGTTTTGAAACTATGGTCTTTTTCCTGCAAAGGCTCGGCTATTGTTGCAATAAATACGCCTTTGGTCTGGGTTTTCGAGAAGTGGCCAGGGCCAAGGATTTCTTTGTGGAGCATAACTGAATTGTAGCCGCTGATAAATAGGAATAAACTCAATACAACGCCGAAAAGCCAGCGTTTGACAGCACTTTTAACAATAAATGGAAGGAACCCCGAGGCAAGTGTAACAGCTAAAAACAGAACCCAGATGCTTATAGGAATGATAGTTACAGCAGAAATGGACACACACACAATAATTCCCGCCATAAATGGGAGCAAAATCCTGACCATCGGGAACAAGTGCCTGTATTGCATATTGGGATAACTTCACTTCAAAGTTAGCAAATTTTGAATTACTGGAAAATGAATTGAAAAATAATAGGATAATATTCAAACCGAAAAACCATTTTTAGCACCGTCCTGCAAAAGAAAACCCACAAAATCCAGAAGGAAGTTGTGGGTTTCAATAATGTTTCGATACGTTTTGAACCGTGAAAATCTACGGATTATTTCTTTTCGAGTAGTTTAAAGAACTGATCCAACTGAGGCAGGATTACTATGCGGGTGCGGCGGTTGGCGGCTTTCCCTTCCGTTGTACTGTTGGAGGTAAGTGGTTGGTACTCACTGCGCCCGGCGGCAATAATATTGGATGGGTCGAGGCCGTATTTGGTTTGGAGAAGGCGCACAACGGTAGTCGAACGTTTTACACTCAAATCCCAGTTGTCGATCAAATCGCCTTTTTTAAATGGCACATTGTCGGTATGGCCTTCTACCATAAATTCCATATTGGGTTGATTTTTCAGCACAAGTGCCACTTTGCCAAGCACTTCGCTGGCTTTGTCGGTAACTATGTAGCTTCCGCTCTTGAACAAAAGTTTGTCGGAAATATCAATAAACACAACACCTTTATCAACTTTAATATTGATGTCTTTATCGTCGAGGTTGCCGATTGCACCTTTAAGGTTCATTACCAAAGCCATGTTGAGCGAATCTTTCTGTGCCAACGAAGTCTGCAAGCCCTGGATGTAAGCGTCTTTCATCCCAATGTTTTCCATTGATTTCTTGATGCTTTCGGCCTGTGTGCCGGTAATAACCGAAAGTGCTTCCAACTGGTTCAAAACAACGGTATTGTTATTTTTGAGGTAAGTTTGTTCCTTGTTCAGGTCGGCAAGTTGTTTGTTCAGGTCTTCAATCTGTTTCAGGTAATTTGCCTTAGCGGTTTCGCAGGCATTCAAATCGCTTTGTTTCTTGGTATATTGGGCGTTAAGGGATTCGAAGCTTGCAACCTGGGATTTGTATTTTTTCTGGCTTACGCAGGAAGTCCCAATAATTGCAACCGATAGGCTGAGTACTAAAAAGAGTTTTGTTTTCATGATTTTTGTTTAAATGATATGATTTGTTTAAAAATAGGCTTCTTAAAATAAGCGGCTTGGTTAACTGGAATGGTTAAAATCTATCGAAAAGATTGATTGGAAACCAGGCTGTTTATTTAATTTGACGCGGCAAAATTAGCAAACAATATTGGATTAAGTAACGTTTATCTGCTTTTACTATTGTGGAAATTATACCAAATCGGGAATTTAACTGCTTAAAAAAATGGTTCTACTACGAAATTAATGGGATTTTAGGCTTTTAGACTTGTAGGCTTGTAGGAGCCAGAAAGCCGAAGTGCCCTTAAAAATGATTTTCCTATTTCTTTAGTAAAACTATATCAATCAAGTTAACTGCTATCAAAACCGGTATTTGTAATAAGAAATTGTTTTTTGTTCGGTTCAACCTGCAAACTTCCAGCTTCCCAACAAAATATTTTATCCACTAAACTGGATGTAGAACCAAAAAGAAATTGTGCTCTTGTATAAAATCCGACATCCGCAATCCACAAATGGTTATTGGTTATTGCGTTAATGGTTATTGGTCACAATCCGACATCCGCAATCCGACATCCACAATCCGACATCCGCCATCCACAATCCGCCATCCCACATCCGCCATCCCACATCCGCCATCCCACATCCGAAATCAACCCTTTTCTTGCTCCAACAACTGTTTCACAAGCTTTGGTACACCTTTTCCTGCTGTTTCGCGAATAACGGTAAGGTTTTTTACATCGGGCAGCATTTCGGCATGAGGGTCTATTAGGTAAACGGGTGTTCCTCTTTTAACATAATATACAAGTCCGGCAGCCGGATACACATTGAGCGAAGTGCCGATTACAATAAAAATATCAGCTTCTGCCGAAAGTTTTTGTGCAGGCGCAATCATGGGTACAGCTTCGCCAAACCAGACGATATGCGGACGGAGCTGCGATCCCTCTTCGCATTTGTCGCCTTTTTTTAACTCCCAGCCATCTAGGGTGTAAACCAGGTTTTCGTCTAAAGTGCTCCTTACTTTTTTTAGTTCACCATGCAGGTGAAGCACTTTGGTGGAGCCGGCTTGTTCGTGAAGGTCATCCACATTTTGGGTGATAATTTGTACATCAAAATTTTTCTCCAGTTTTACCAGCGCATTATGCCCGGCATTTGGTTTAACCTCGTATAACTGCTTGCGTCTCTGGTTGTAAAACTCCAGCACCAGGTCGGGGTTCCGCTTCCAGGCATCAAATGTGGCCACATCCTCTATGCGGTGCTGCTCCCACAATCCGTTGGAATCGCGGAAAGTGCTGATGCCGCTTTCAGCACTTATTCCAGCACCGGTGAGTATTACGATCTTTTTCATTGGAAATTTTTCGATTTATTCAATATGGATAGATATTTAGAAATAGGAAGCCAAAGCTACTTTACAACAAATTTATGGTTTTCAACACTTTTGGAAGTTTCGGTTTTTAACACATAAACCCCCGGGAGCAAATTGCTTATATCAACATTAAAAGTATTCCCGTTTTGAAAACTGCCTTGCCATTTCATTTTTCCGTTAATATCGTAAATGCTTGCGTTCAAATAACCGCTCAAGGCAAAACTGTTTTCAATGGTAATTTTATTGCTGGCGGGGTTTGGCGAAAGGCGTATGGTTTCTTTCGCAGGTTCCTTCACGGAAGTGGTAATATAAGTGTTCTTGGCAAAATCGTAATTGTCGCAAACAATTTCCGAAACGTTGTCGGGCATAAACCCGGTTTGATAGGTGTTGTTGTAGGTATCGAAAACAACCATCTGAACATCGGGGTTGCCATTGTATCCGACAAGCAAAAAGCTTCCCGAGTTTTGATCGAAGGAAGAGGAACCGACCAAAAATCCGTTAAAGCCCTGCAATTGGCCCCTGTTAACCACCTCGCCTGTGGTTTTGTTTATTTCAACCACATACGTGCCGGTACTGCTTCCCGAACTGTTCGATTCGAAATTGAGCGCATAAATGGTATTGTTTGCATTATCGTAATTGATGCTCATCATATTGTTGCCGGGAGTTGGTGTTACCAAAGCCGTTTTGGTATACGTGAAAACCGGGTTGCGCACCTCTATGCCAAACAAACTTAGTATGGATTGCCCATCGTCGCCAACATAATAAATAATCCCGTTATTGGAATCGAAGCCAAGAGCATCCATCGCAATCCCGTTGATTCCGGGGTCGTAAACTTCGCCAATCAGCGTGTCGGTTCCGGTATTTATGTCGTATTCGTTCACCTTTATATAACCAGGTTGATCAATGGAAAGCGAGTAGATTTTGCCTGTACTCATATCTATTTCCGAAGTATTGGAAAACGAGGAGAAATTTATCAGCGACTGCTCGTTTGTTACCGTGTTGAACTCCAACAAACCTGAAGCCGAAGCGCCAATCCCAGCTATATAATATTTGCTGTTGTAAGCATCAAACACCGATGAAGCCATGTAATAAGCCTGTAACAGGGAAGGGTATGGAGTAACTGAACCCGGATCGAGGGCATGCCATTTAACGACATCCATAAATTCGGAGTTTTGATTGCCCCTCATTCCAACAAGCTTGATCTGTGCTTGTGTGTACATGGTAAAAAGCAATAGGAGCACCGGGAGGAATATTATCTTTATCATGATATTTTTGTTTTGAAGTAAAAACAAATTGGAAGTTTAAAAGTTGTGGACACTCCGACAAGACTTTTTTAGCTACAAAGAAACAACACCTCTAAGTTTACTCACAACTGCTTATTCTTTAGGTGTTCGTGATACCGCCAAGCTAAGCCCACAAACTTATAGTGCTTATTAACATCACCCTGTGTGGCCTTTGTTCCCTGCGCTGCTTCGGCAGGCTCAGCACATCGCTCCGCGGCTTTCTTTATGTTGGTTTTTCGGAATGGACTCAAAGTTTGCACGTGCAGAAATCCATCACCACATTGTAATGCCAAAATTAGCAAATTTGCTATGTAAAGCAGCGTTTTATTGCTACTATTTTTATTTAGTCTTTATAACAAATACAGCAATTTTACATCCTTAAACCTGATTAATCTATCTTTGCCCGATATTAATACTGAATTACAAAAACCAAGCTGAAAATAGTTATCTGCTTGTTTTTTCAGAAAAAAGTCAGCATACTAACCCTCTCTTCAAAGTAACTTGTTTTGGGTGAACTCTATAACCGTTTAGCGGCTGATATCAGATTTGTTGAAAGCCTGAAAGCCTGTATAAATTGTGGCACATGCACCGCAATATGCCCTGCATCTGAATTTTACAATTACGACCCTCGAATCATTGCCACCACTGTGCAATCGCAGGATGATGAAAAAATCCGCGAACTGATGAGCAGCGATGTTATATGGTATTGTGGCGAGTGCATGTCGTGCAAAACACGTTGTCCGCGCGGGAATACCCCGGGAATGTTGATTATGGCACTTCGTTCGCTGTCGCAGGATATGGGTTTTTTTACCGAATCGGAAAAAGGCCGGCAACAATTAGCATTAAAACGGGGCATTGGCGATCAAATATTATCAGCCGGATATTGTGTACATCCACAAACCGTTGATCCTGCGATGCATCCCGAACAAGGCCCTGTTTGGGATTGGGCATTCGAAAACCTTAACCCGGTAATGGATAAATTGGGCGCGAATTTTAATGGCGAAGGTGCCGGTGCTTTGCGCAAAATTTCGAGGGATGACCTTGACGAACTAAAGAGAATATTTGAAGTTACCGGAGGACAGGAACGCTACGACAAAATAGAGGATTTTTCGAAGCAAAAAGCTGCTGAAATGGGTCTTGAGTTTGGCACCGATACCCATAGCGAGTATTTCAATCATATTTATACTGCTAATAACCAAAAACATAATCACGAATGAAGCTTGAAGGTAAAAGGCTGATTTGGCAGGAATATCAGAAAGAAATTGCCGATGACCATTATTTCTATGCGCGGAGCTGTATCAGGCAAACTTTTTTCCCGGGGGCTGAAGCTGTTTTTGTCAAAATCATGAAAGATGAACTTGGCAAAGATATTCATGACGAACAACATCATACTTCGTGTACCGGAATTGGGTATCATGCTGATGTTGTGCCATTTGACACCACCATGACGGTTATAGCCAGGCAATTTGCGCTTATGACAGAGGCCGGGTACGAAAATTATGCCGCTTCGTGTGTTACCAGTTTTGGCTTGTACACCGAGGTACTCGAAACCTGGCATCATTTCCCTGAAAAAGAGGCACAGGTAAGGGAATTTCTCTATAAAGCTACTGGTCGCGAATTCAATAAACCTAAAAACCTGGCCCATGCCAGCGATATTGTTTATAAATTCCGTCATCAAATTGCAGCAAAAGCAAAGTATAAATTAATTGACAAAAATACCGGTGAACCTTTAAAAGTAGTTGAACATATCGGCTGCCATTATTCAAAAATGTTCCCTCACAAAGGTATTGGAGGAGCCGAATATCCTTATGTACTTTCGGGGATGATTGAAGCCTGGGGCGGCGAAGTGATTGACTACCCTGAGCGGCGGCATTGCTGTGGGTTTGGGTTTCGGCAATATATTGTCCAGGCCAACCGTGGGTTTTCATTGTCATGTTCAAAAAAGAAATTTGATTCGATGGAGCCCTACCAGCCAGACATGATAATTACCAATTGCCCCGGATGCCCAATGTTCCTGGATCGATGGCAGTACGCACTTAGCGAAATGGAAGGGAAAACATACGGAAAAAACAACAATGGGATTCCAGTTTTTACATACGAGGAAGTAGCCGGAATGATTATGGGATACGATCCCTGGAAAATTGGATTGCAGCTACACCAGGTATCCGCCGAACCACTTTTGGATAAAATTGGGATTCCTTATGATCCGCTGAGTAAGTTTAAAGGGAAAAATGGGGAAGATTTGGGAATACCTGAAACTCCAAACTACCTAAAGTTTTATGCAGATTAACAAACCCCGTTCGAAATAAGTTGATCACCTGTAATACAAGCCCGTAAATCATTTCGTAAAAAAATGGTTGGATCCATACCTAATAGCTAAGCTTAAAAATGCAAAAACACATTGTCGTAATTGGAGCAGGCCCAGCAGGGCTCGAATCTTCAGCCAATTTGTCGAATTTGGGCTTCCGTGTTACTTTAGTTGAAAAGGAGGAAGTTACAGGCGGGCATCTTAATAAATGGCATGCCCTATTCCCTTCGCTTGCATCGGGCAAGCATACCATTGAAGCCATTGTTAAAGGCTTGAACCCCGGTATAAAAATCCAAACGGCTACAAAAGTAACAGGCATAGAGGCTGTAAATGATTATTTTACAGTATCGGGGCACAATGGCTGGCAGGAAAAAGCGGATGCTGTTGTGCTAACTACAGGCTTTCAGCTTTTCGATTCACATCGTAAAGAAGAGTATGGATATGGCATTTATGAAAATGTGATTACATCGGCCGATCTTGAAAAGCAGTTTGCTTCCGGAAAAGAATTTGTTAACCGGCAAGGCAAAAAACCTGAAAGGGTAGGTTTTGTGCATTGTGTTGGCTCGCGCGACGAAAAAGTTAACAACCTTCATTGTTCAAAAGTGTGTTGCATAACCGCTGTAAAACAAGCCATTGAAGTTAAACAAATGATTCCTGAGGCCGATGTGTTTTGTTTTTATATGGATTTGAGAATGTTTGGCCGCCACTACGAGGAACTTTACAAGCAAGCGCAGGAAAAATATAATATTCAATTTATCCGTGGCAGGCTCAGTGAATCAACCGAAGACAAGGACGGCAACATTATAGTAAAAGTTGAAGATACTTTATTGGGGAAGCCACTCCGGATAAAAGTTGGGTTGCTCGTACTCATGGCTGGAATGGAGTTCCCTCCCGCCACAAAAGCCTTAACCAATATGCTTGGGTTGAAAAATGTATCCGATGGGTTTATCCAGCCGCTTGATGAGGTTTTGCATTCGAACTTAACCGAAATACCTGGCGTTTTTATTGCCGGGACCTGCTCTGGCCCAAAATCCGTTTCTGATACAATGGCCGATGCCCGCTCTGCCGCATTGGCAGTGGCCGAATATCTGAAATAATAACAGCGTTGTATGGAAAAGAAAGTTAAAAACTTCGGGTATTCGGTAACTCGCGACAGGCAAATCGATTTTGATGCAAACAACCACGATGTTGGTAAAATTGTTGCTTTGGCCGAACCAACCCTACATTTGTGCATATCGTGCGGAACATGCTCTGCTACATGCACAGCCAGCCAGTTTACCGAATTTAGCTTAAGGCAGGTTATCCTCCTTGTCCGCCGGGGCGAAACAAAAGGCTTGCTAAAAGAAGTTTCGAAATGCATGCTCTGTGGCAAATGCCAACTAGTATGCCCCCGCAATGTTAGCACACGGAATTTGATTATTCAAATCAGCAGGGCATTATGTAACCACGAGGTTTCTGGCTCGGCAATGCTTAAACCTTGATTTTCGTGAAAGGAAATCCTATTAATAGGTTGCAACTATCAACCCAGAACCACTTTACTATTTTGTGAGCACTTAAATTGCTTAAAACTAATACCCGACTCTATAAACAGACCCTAAACGATAACCACTGATTCCTACCCATGACTTTTGACCTGTTTGTGCTTCCGTTTTTTTTTGGGCTTATATTCCTGACTGTTGTTTTAGTGCAAAAATACAGCCGCTGGATAGCAATGATGGATTCATCTGACCGGGTAAAAGCAGGTATGGCGCTTTTCTCAGTCAACCTGCTAAAATCTATAAAGGAAGTGGTGCTCGAAAGCCTTTTGCACCGTAAAATGTTTAAGCGAAACCCTTTGCTGGGATATATGCACATGAGTTTCGCTTTGGGATGGTTACTGCTCATAATATTGGGCAACCTCGAATCGCGGGTTTATAGCGGAGGTCACATAAACCCGCCTTATTATCCAATATTCCTCAAATTTTTTATCCACGACAAACGGGTATTACCCTTCGAGCTTTTTACCCTGCCCGGTTTTTTTAGGTTTATCATGGACTTTATCCTGCTTTTTGTCCTTTCCGGATTGGTACTTGCACTTTTCAAGCGAACCCGCTCGAAGTGGTTTGGACTAAAAAAAACTACCCAGCATAATTCGTTCGATAAATGGGCAATTACTTCCCTGTGGCTCATTTTTCCGATGCGGTTACTGGCCGAAAGTTTTACGGCAGGCCTGTATCAAGGAGGTGGATTCCTGACCAACACACTTGGGAGCATTTTCGATGCAATACTTCCGTTGCAATATCTGGCTTATCCCGCGTGGTGGGCATATTCGACCATGCTGGGCATTTTTTTCGTAACGCTTCCCTGGAGCCGGTTTATGCACATCCCAACCGAAATTGTTCTGATTTTTTTGCGGAATGCCGGAATTGAGCAGGGAAAATATCCTGGCAGTTTCAGCGAAATCGAACTTAGTTCCTGCCCGCGATGTGGGGTTTGCATTGATGTTTGCCAAATGAACGAGGTAGATAAAACAAGTTCAACCGCTGTTTACCTGATACGCTCCTTGCGCGACCAACAGCCTGACAAACAACTCAATGCCAACTGCATGATGTGTGGCCGCTGTCTTCAGGCCTGTCCAGTTGGTATCGATACGCTGGGTTTGCGCGTGGGCGCAAGGAGCGTTGACAACAAAAGCATTGCAATGGATTTTAGCTATCTCAAAAAACAGCCGTTTGTTGGGGAAGAAACTGGGATAGTTTATTTTGCAGGTTGTATGGGACACCTTACCCCAGGCGTTAAACGTGCCATTGTACAAATTTTTAACCATGCCAAAATTGATTTTACTTTTCTCGACGAAGATGGTTCGATATGCTGTGGCCGCCCCTTAAAGCTTGCCGGACTTCGGGAAGCTGCCTCAAAACTGGTTTCGGAAAATACCCGGATGATAAAAAACACAGGCGCACAGCTTTTGGTAACCTCCTGCCCTATTTGCCTTAAAACGTTCAACAACGATTATCAACTCGAAGGAATGAAAGTTATGCACCATTCCGTTTATATCGACAAACTGGTTACTGAAGGCAAACTTGCACTGCGCCCCGAAGAACTGAAAGCAGTTTATCATGATCCATGTGAACTGGGAAGAGGTTCGGGCATTTACGAGCAACCCCGCAATGTGTTGAAACAAATTGCCGAAGTTGCCGATGTAGCCGAAGAGCAGGAGAATTCGTTATGTTGCGGGGGCAGCATCGGTGAACTGGCAATGGATTTTACACAGCGGAACATTATCCGCGACAATGCGCTTAAAATCCTCTGCGAATCAAAGCCCGATTTACTGGTAACAGCTTGCCCACTCTGCAAAAAAACCTACGATTCGGCAAATTGCATAAAGGTTAAAGATATTGCCGAAGTAGTTGCCGCAAACCTGGTTTCGGTTAAACATCAGCCAAAAACAACAGAAATGGTTGAACAGGGGTAAAGTGGATTTTGCAACTATTCAGTGCCTAAAGAAGTGAGTGCCTAAAAGCCCACAGCCTAAAAGCCTAAATCAATTATTTGGTATGTTCTTCGGATTTCGGGTATAAGATGAATGGTTGAGTCCACTCCGACAAGTCTTTTTTCGCCACAAAGTGATACACTGAGCTTGCCGATGAGGCACTAAATCTCTAAGTTTACTCACAATTGCTTATTTTAAAGGAGTTCGTGATATCGCTTCGCTAAGTTCACAAAGTTTATAGTGCTGATTAACAATACTCTGTGTACCTCTGTGTCCTCCATGCCTCCGTGGTTTTTTCTTTTTTAGGGTTATCGGAGCGGACTCATGGTTACGTTTTTTCAAATATAATAAGCTGTATAAAAAAAGATTCCTTATTATTGCCCTTCGCAACCGGGAAATAAGAATTGGTGGTTTTTATTGGTTTTTTGTCTTTTTTGCTATGTACATGCTGTGCCATTTGCTTTGTGTGTTGCAAATAAATTGCAGGCTCCATCTTTTTTATACGCCCAAAACATTAACTTTAGCCCATTCAGCTTAGTATAACCCTCATTATGAAACAATTACCGAACATACTTTTAGTTGACGACACCCCGGAAAACCTTGTTTTAGTAGAATCCATCATCAACCACTTAGAAATCAACATCATTAGTGCACAATCTGGGCTTGAGGCTTTGTCGAAAAGCAGGGGCGTTGAATTAGCACTTGCAATTCTTGATGTTCGGATGCCAATTATGAATGGGTACGAACTGGCGACCAAACTAAATGAGGACCGCACAGACGATAAAGTTCCAATCATTTTTCTTACCGCAAACCATTTCAACGAAATGGAGTTGTACAAAGGATACGATGCAGGTGCCGTTGACTATATGTTCAAACCAATCAACAACCCAATACTATTAAGCAAAATAAACGTATTCCTCGAAATATATAAGCAAAAAAAGAAAATCATCGACAATGCGGCAATCATCGAAAAATCAGCCAACGATTTGTTCGGTGTAGTTCAAGCATTGAGAAAAAGCGAGGAAAAATTCAGGTCAGTTACCCATTCGGCCAGTGATGCCATTATTACGTCCGACCATAAAGGGAAAATAACAGGGTGGAACCTTGGTGCCGAGAGGATATTCGGTTACAAGGAGGCCGAAATGATGGGAAAGGAACTTAGCCTGATAATGCCAAAACAATTTGCCGAACACCATGCCAAAAACATCAAAAATGCAGTTGAAAAAGGTGTTAGGAATATTATTGGCAAAACTACCGAACTGGTTGGGCTTCATAAACTGGGGAATGAGTTTCCGATAGAATTGTCCTTATCGGAATGGGAAACCGCATCAGGCTTGTTTTTTACCGGTATTATCCGCGACATAAGCAGCCGCAGACTTGCAGAAAAAGAACTTCAGCAAAGCAAAGCCAACCTCGAAGAAGCACAACGCATTGCACATATAGGTAGCTGGCAGTGGGATATGGTAGCAAACACGGTAAAATGGTCGGCAGAAATGTTTAGGATTTTTGATATCGATCCCGAAACCTACGATGGCGATCCAAAAGCCATGCTGCCAAAACTGCACCCCGACGATGTTGCCTTGTTTACCAACAGCATGAGCGCTAATTTGGAAGATGGAAGTTCGCCGGTTCTCGAATACCGCATACTCCACAAGGATGGCACTGTCCACTATGTGATAGCCGAAGGCCTGGTATCGTATGATGAACAGGGCAAACCGTTGAAAAGCATTGGCACGGTGCAGGATATAACAAGCCGAAAACTTGTCGAAAAAAAACTGCGCGAAAGCGAATCGCACTTCACATCGCTTTTCGAAAATATGATTGATGGGTTCGCCTATTGCCAAATTTTATTAAAAGACAACCTCCCCAGCGATTTTATTTACCTGCAAGTGAACAAGAGTTTTGAAACCTTGACCGGCTTGGTTGGGGTGGTTGGCAAAAAAGTATCCGAAATCATTCCCGGCATTGCCGAAACAAACCCTGAATTGATTGCAACGTATGGAAGGGTAGCAATTACGGGCATTCCTGAAACATTTGAAGTGTATATTGCTACTTTAAAAATGTGGCTTTCGATATCCGCCTACAGCCCCGGGAAAGGCTATTTTGTGGCCATATTCGAAGTTATTACCGACCGCAAACAAGCCAACGAGGCTTTGCAGAAAAGCGAGGAACTGTTTAAGTCGGTTGTTAACAATAGCAACGATCTAACTTCGCTCACCAATGCCGAAGGGGAAATTGTATATTTAAGCCCGCAGTGCGAAAACGTGCTGGGGTATGGCCCCGAAAAATTTATTGGGACGAGCATCCCCGAAATCATACATGCTGATGATAAGGAAAGGTGCATCAAAGCCTGGGAAGATATATTCTTCAACGATAACGAAATGTACGAGTTCGAATACCGTATCATTGATGGCGGTGGCGAAGTGAGGTGGATGTCGCACAACGCAAAAATGGTGCATGCAAACGGCAGGATTGTAGGCATGCAGAATACCATACGCAACATAACCCGGCGCAAACTTGCCGAACAAGCCTTGAAAGTTAACGAGGAAAAATACAGGACTTTGTTGAATTCGTCGCCCGATGGCATTTTGTTGATCGACCTAAAAGGCACTATTCTCGAAGTGTCAGAAATTGGGCTTGAACTTCTTGGCTCCGCCAACAGGGACGAATTGTTGGGCCTCGATTTCCTCGATTTTGTGCCACCCGACGAAACACCTATTGCCAAGGAAATTATAGAAAAAACATTGAGCGAAGGGCTTGTGCAAAACACACAGTTGAAAATTAGGAGAAAAAACGCGACCTTGTTTTTTAGCGAAATAAGTTCGACACTTATACAGGATCCCGACGGGGTGCCAATATCGTTCATGATGATTATCCGCGATATTACACAAAGGATGAAAATGGAAGCAAAGCAGTTTCATGCCGACCGTATGCCAAACCTTGGCGAAATGGCTTCGGGCATTGCCCACGAAATAAACCAGCCGTTAAATATCATTTCGCTTATAATGGACAATATTTTGTTTGAGGCCAGCAAGGAAAAGATGATAGAAAAGGATTACCTCAGACGGAAAATTGACAAAATATTCGAAAATATTACACGTATCCGAAATATAATCGACCACGTAAGGGCCTTTTCGCGGAGCAACGACGATTATATTTTAACCGATTTTGCCATCAATACGAGTATTCGGAATGCCGTGGCAATGGTTTCGGAACAGTTCAACCATTTGGCAATTTACATCAACCTTCAGTTACAGGAAAACTTGCCCCAAATTTTGGGAAATACCATTAAATTTGAGCAGGTAATCATAAATTTGTTGTCGAATGCCAAGGACGCCCTGCTCGAAAAGAAGGAAATAGAAAAAGCGGAATTCGCCATGTTTATTTTGATAAAAACATATTTAGAAAAACAATATGTTGTAATCGAAGTAACCGATAACGGAACAGGTATCAGCAAGGAAGATATTGACCATATAATGCTACCGTTTTATACCACCAAAGATTCGGGTAAAGGGACTGGTTTGGGTCTGTCCATTTCGTACCAAATCATAAAAGACATGGATGGCAGCATCGAAATATCGGACAACGAGTTTCTGGGAACAACTTTTAGGATAAGTTTGAAGGTGAAGGAGTTGATGGTGAATAATGAAGAGTTAATAGTTAATAGTTAATAGTGAAGAGTGAAAAGTGAAAAGTGAAAAGTGGATAGAAAATAGGGAAATTGCGAACTGGAATGGAAATGGGAAAATAATCTATAGGATGGCAGTTTTTTGTAGTTATCTATATTGAGCCAATTTTGGCAAAAAAAAAAGAAATTGAAGAGCAGGCAAAAAAATTGAAGAGCAACAAACGAGTAAAATTGAAAATGCAACCCTAAGCCATGACAAAACAAGACAAGATTGAAATCCTGATACTTGATGACGAAAAACAGTTTACTGAAGAATTGAACGAGTTTTTTGAAAATTCGGGTTTTGCTTCCTTTGAGGCCAACACTGAAGAAAAGGCCAGGGATATATTGGCTTCACACAGCATTGACCTGCTGATTCTCGATGTACGTTTGATGGGTGTTAACGGCCTCGACATTTTAAAAGAGATTAAAGTACAGTTCCCAAATTTGGAAGTAATTGTGGTTTCGGCACACGGCGATATGGATACCGTAATAAAAGCCATGCGGCTTGGGGCTTTCGACTATTTGCGCAAGCCTTTCAGGCATATCGACATGCAGATTGCTATTGAGCGTACGCAAAAATACATGCAGATGCAGCGTAAACTGAAACAGATGGAAGAGCGCAACTCGTTGATATCGAAAACACTGGAACAGAAAATACAACGTCAGTTTATTGGCTTAAGCCCCAAAATATTGAAAGTATTCGAACAAGCCTTAACCGCTGCCAATTACCCCGAAGCCAATGTGCTGATTACCGGCGAAAGCGGCACCGGAAAGGAAAACATTGCCCGCATTATCCATTATTCGAGTTTGCGGAAGGACCACCTTTTTTGCGCGGTAAACAGCAGCGCAATTACCGAATCGCTGTTGGAAAGCGAGTTTTTTGGCCATAAAAAAGGCTCGTTTACCGGTGCCATTAACGACAAAATGGGCTTCTTCGAAGTTTGCCACCAAGGCACTTTATTCCTCGACGAAATAGCCGATATGCCTTTTAACCTTCAGGCAAAAATACTTCGTGCCACCGAGGAAAAAGTAATCACAAGGGTAGGCGACACCAAGCCCATACACACCGATTTCAGGATTGTTTCGGCAACAAACCACGATATTGAAGAACGTGTAATGGAAAAAAAATTCAGGCTCGACCTGCTGCACCGCCTCAACACCTTGCACATACATATACCCCCGTTGCGCGAAAGGCCCGAAGATATTGAGCCTTTGCTTATACATTATGTTTCGTATTACGCAACCAAGTTCAACAAACCAACCATAAAGATTGACAACGAAATTTTTGCCGCCTTGTCAACATATAGCTTTCCGGGAAACGTTAGGGAATTGAAAAATATGGCCGAAAGGGCGATTATACTTTGTAAAAGCAATAGGCTGGGGTTGGATGATTTCCCTGTAAAGCAGCAAACCTCGGAGCCGAACCCCGTAAAAGACGACTTGACGGCACTTAAGCTGGTTGAAATTAATATGATACGTAATGTGCTCAAAACATGCAATTACAACCAAACAGCCGCCGCCGAAATATTGGATATTTCGCGCAACGCCCTGATACGGAAAATGGAAAAGTATAACATAACTATCAACAAAGGCGAATAATCCTCAACTTTGTTCAGCAACAACCGCACCGAAGGTTTTTCAACCAATGATGCGGTTTTTTCTTTTTCAATTTTGCAATACTCCCTGTTGCCGTAAGCGTTTCACCCTATCTAAGTAATCGTTACACTGTGTTTTAGGTATTGTAACGAAATAACATATTTATTTTAATTCAAGGTTGTATTTTTGGCAGATGAAAGATACAGAATAAATAGTAAAGCGACACAAGATTCAATCTCCATTTCTGGTTTAGAATTCTCGACGGTTAAAGAGTGTTAAAATTGCCAATAACGATTAACCATTTTCCATTAACTATTTTCCCCTTCCCTCCCCCGCCCAACCTGTGCCGGAAGGCTCCATGTGCATTTTCCTGTTACGGTATTTGCAGAAAAAGCAAATACACCGTGGCGCTCCTGGAAAAACCCAGCTCTTGTGGCGGGCGGTCATTGAGCCTGTCGAAAAGCGGTTTCTGCCAACCCTTTAAGATGCTATTCAAACCTTTATTTAAAAACATTCAAAATTACACTTGTTTTTATTGTTATTTTATTGTTATTGTTTACCTTTGGTTTACCATTTTCAAAACATGGTTTGAAACCCACTGGTAATATCCGTTTTCACCCGCTTGTAAATGTTTGTTTTCGACTAAATTATTATCAGAATAATAGATGCCAAAATACCGCAAACCACCGAACCACAAATTCAAAAGGAATACATCAGTTACAACTAATGCTGAAATAAACACAACATCTTTGTGTTTACAAAGGTGTTATACGTCAATATCAAAAAAAAATGCAAATAGAAACGGTATTGTTCTAAAAAACAGTATAATGAAAGATAAAGATAAAACCAATAAGGAACTCCTTCGCCACAATGCAGAAGAGCAACTGAAATTGCGTACAAACAAGCCAGGTGATATCTTCACAACAGAATCTGACATGCTCAATCTGATTTATGAACTTCAGGTTCATCAGATAGAACTCGAACTGCAGAATGAAGAACTCGAACTGCAGAATGAAGAACTCGAACAGGCAAAGCTTGCATTGCAAAAAAGCGAGGAGAAATACCGACAACTTGCCGAAAGCTCTACAACGCTTGTTTATCGTTTATTATTAAAGCCAGAATTTAAATTCGATTATGTAAGCCCTTCAGCAACGGCTATTACAGGATATACACCCGAAGATCATTACAACGATCCGCAACTGGGGTTCAAACTGGTTCATCCTGACGACAGGATGTTACTTGAAAATACGACCAGATACAGCAAAGGAGAACCCCTTGAGTTGAGATGGATACGAAAAGACGGTCAGGTAATCTGGACCGAACAACGTAATGTTTTACTCTTTGATGAAAACAACGAACCTTATGCTATCGAAGGAAATGCCAGGGATATTACCGATCGGAAAAATATAGAACTGGGGCTTCGTAAAGAAGCTGAACGGCATACGTTGCTGCTCGGTTTATTTGAAGATGCCCCGGCTCTTACCGATAAAGAGCTTTACGACCAGGCACTGGATATAGCCGTAAAAATCACCGATAGTAAAATCGGCTTCTTTCACCAGGTAAGCGATAACCAGCAGGAAGCCATGCTCACTACCTGGAATGATGAAGCAAAGAAAAATTGTACCACTATTCATGATAACCATTATCCCATTGAAGCAGCAGGAAACTGGGCTGATTGTATAAGACAAAAGAAAGCGGTCGTTTACAACACCTATCCCGTATCCCCAAATAGAAAAGGCTTGCCCGAAGGTCATGCCCCTGTCGCGAGGTTCATGAGTATTCCTGTAGTACATGAAGAAATAGTCCGGTTTATTTTTGGCGTAGGCAACAAATCATCGGATTACACTGATCTGGATGTAATCCAGATACAAGCCGTAGCCAACGAATTGCATAAAATACTGGAAAAACGCAAAGTTGAAACAGACCTTCAGAAAAGCAGAGAACGCTGGCATTTTGCCATCGAAGGAAGCAATGATGGCATCTGGGACTGGAATGTGCAAACCGCTGATGTCTTTTTCTCCCGTCGGTGGAAAGAGATGATCGGCTATAAGCCAGACGAAATTGAAGGAAAACTCAGCGAATGGAAAAGCCGGGTTCATCCTGATGATATTGAAATGGTTATGTTCAACCTGCAGCAGAATTTTGAAAAAATGACCCCGGATTATACATCTGAGCACCGTATATTATGCAAGGACGGATCTTGGAAATGGATACTGGATCGGGGCAAAGTGCTGGAATGGAACGATGAAGGGAAACCAGTCCGGATGGTCGGTACTCATTCTGATATTACAGAGCGCAAACTGGCAGAGGATAAATTGAAGGAGAGTGAAGAAAAATATAGATTACTATATGAATCTAACCAAATGCCAATATCGATTTTCGATATTGAAACACTTTATTTCCTTTCTGCAAACGAAGCTTTTGTAGCTAAATATGGCTATACAAAAGAAGAATTGTTAAATATGACTATTCTGGATATCAGGCCAGGTTCTGAGGTAGATAGAGTAAAACAGTCAATCAAAATAATTGATAAAGGTCTTGTAAATGTAGGCGAATATCTTCACAAAAAGAAAAATGGTGAAATCATACAAGTTGAAATTATCAGGTATGATTTGGTTTTTGAAGGGAAAAATGCAAAACTGGTTTTTGCCAATGATATTACCAAACGTAAACTTACCGAAAAGCAATTGAGCGAGAGCGAAGTTCAGTACCGTAATCTGGCTGACTCCGGGTCTGCCCTGATCTGGACATCGGGTACCGATAAACTTTTTAATTATTTTAACGCTCCATGGCTTAAATTCACCGGAAGAACACTGGCAAAGGAAATGGGTAATGGCTGGGCAGAAGGGGTTCATCCCGATGATATCGACAAATACATTGAAATCTATAAAACTTCATTCGATAAACGCGAACCATTTAAAATGGAATGCCGTTTGCGCCATTCAAGCGGAGAATACAGGTGGATAGTAAACATGGGCACCCCAAATTTCGACAGCACTGGGGAATTTATCGGATACATCGGTCATTGTTTCGACATCTCCGAACGCAAGCTTTTCGAAGATACCCAAACTTTTTTACTAGGCTGCGGATTGCCTGGGACCGGCGAGGATTTTTTCGAGTCGCTGGCGCGGTACCTGTCCGAAACGCTGAAAATGGAATATGTTTGCATCGACCGGCTTATGGGTGACGGACTAACAGCACAAACCGTTGCCATATACAATGAAGGCCAGTTTGAAACCAATGTACAATATGCATTAAAAGATACCCCTTGCGGTGTAGTGGTTGACAAGCGTGTTTGTTGTTACCGGCATGGGGTGCGGCATCTCTTCCCGAATGACCTGGCATTACAGGACCTCAATGCGGAAAGCTATGTTGGTACCACACTGATTGACTCAAAAGGACAAGCTATTGGCCTGATCGCCATTATCGGGCATCAGCCATTACATAGAGAAGGAAAGGTGGAATCATTGCTGAAACTTGTTGCATCCCGTGCTGCCGGCGAACTGGAGCGACTTGGAGCAGAAAATGCACTGAAAGAATCTCTGGTGCAATTATTGGAAGCCAAAGCAACTTCCGAAGAAAACGAAAGACGCCTGAAAAATTACTTTCAACTTGGGTTATTAGGCATGGCGATAACTTCAACAGATAAACATTGGATAGAGATCAATGATACTATATGCAATTTATTGGGCTATTCAAAAGAAGAACTATCGCAAAAAACATGGGCAGAACTTACTCATAAGGATGACCTTGAAATAGATTTTCTGCATTTTGACAGTGTCATGAAGGGCGAAATTGAAGGATACAAACTCGACAAACGGTTTATTCGCAAAAATGGCGAAACAATATATACTGAACTGGCTGTTCATTGCCTTCGTGATGAAAACAGAAAAGTCAAATATTTTCTTGCTCTTATTAATGATATTTCTGACCGTATAATTTCAGAACATCAAGTAGTATTGGCGAAAGAAAGAGCAGAAGAAAGCGAGAATAAATTTCGAACAGCAATTTTAACCAACCCCGAATCAGTAACATTTTCACGTTTAGATAGCGGAACCTATACATCTGTCAATTATGGTTTTACCAAAATGTTAGGATATTCGGAAAGTGAAGCCATTGGAAAAACCTCCGTTGAATTACAAGTCTGGCAAACGCAGGAAGAGCGCAGCCGCTTTACGCAACTATTGAAAAACGATGGTAAAATTGAAAATAAAGAGTTTCAATTTCGGACAAAAAGTGGAAAAGTAATTGATTGTCTGGTATCATGCTCGATAATTGAGATAGGGAAAATACAGCATGTATTCAGCATAACCAGAGATATAAGTGACAGAAAAAAGATAGAGAAGATACTTGAGAAAAGAAACATTGACTATCAGATTGTAAATCAAGAACTAGAGGAAGCCAAAGAAAGAGCCGAAATGAGCGACCGCCTTAAATCCGCCTTTCTTGCCAATATGAGCCACGAACTCCGTACCCCCATGAACGGCATTTTAGGCTTTTCCGAACTGCTTAAAACACCGGGGCTTACCGGTGATGAGCAGCAGGGATATATCCGAATAATCGAAAAAAGCGGAAAACGGATGCTAAATATCATCAACGACATTGTCGATATCTCGAAAATAGAAGCCGGCCTGATCAAACTGAATACTACGGAGTCGAATATAAATGAACAAGTCGAATTCATCTATACTTTCTTCAAACCCGAGGTGGAAGCAAAAGGGTTGGAAATTTCGTTTAACAACCCCTTGACGGCAAAAGAAGCCACCATCATCACCGACCGCGAAAAGTTATATGCCATCCTTACCAACTTGGTGAAAAATGCCATTAAATACACTGAAAAAGGCGAAATAGGAATCGGTTATTATAAAAAGGATAAATACCTTGAATTTTACATAAAAGATACTGGAATTGGGATTGCAAAAGACAGGCAGGAGGCCATTTTCGAACGTTTTATCCAGGCTGATATTTCCGATAAGATGGCCCGG